>NZ_JBFARL010000003.1:0-110352 GCF_040674655.1 Actinomadura sp. NPDC049753
CCGAGCTGGTCGGCGAGATGGCCGCGGCGATCGGCGCGAGCATGCGGGCGGCGGGGACCGTTGCGGCGCCACTGGACCCCCGCGACTTCGACCTGCGGCGCGGCACGGACCGGAGCGGTTCGGTCAGGTCGCTGGGCGGCATGCTCGCCAGGACCGGCGTCGGCGCGCTGCTCCGCTCGCCCGGCCGCGCCAGGCTCGGCCGCGGCTGCGCACGCGCGGCCGGGGTCCCCGCCGGCTCGCTCGTCTACTGCTTCGACCGGGCGGACAGCACCACGGAGGACTGGGTCCCGCAGGGCGTCACGTCCGTCTCCGACGCCGCGGCGGGCGAGGGATGGGCGGGCGGCGTCCGGCCGATCCTCGTGTCCTGGCACAACGGCGGCCGGGTCAGGGTCACGTTCGTCGACCCCGACCGGCGCGTCTACCGGCACGTCCTGCTCGTCGCGCCGGTGATGCGGGGCGGGCGGCCCACCTACACCGACGTCGGCGTCCACGCGGGCGGCATCGCCTGGTACGGCCACAAGCTCTACGTCGCCGACACCCGGCACGGGCTGCGCGAGTTCGACATGCGGCAGATCTTCGACCTGGCCGCGAGCCGGGCGGGCTCGACCCGCCGCCCCGACCGGATCGGGCTGCACGGCGGCGCGTACTACGCCCACGGTTTCCGGTACGTGATGGCGCAGACGAGCAGCTGGCACTTCGCCCGCGGCCGGGTCGGCGCCCAGTGCAGGGGCCTCGGCCCGCTGCGCATGTCGTGGACGGCGATCGACCGCACCACGTGGCCGCACGTCCTCATCGCGGGCGAGTACTGCCGTCCGAGCTGGCCGCGGGGACGGGTGGTCTCCTGGCCGCTGGAGTCATTGGCCGGAGGCGGGACCGCGAGCGCCGACGGTGGCGCCCGGCTCCCGGTGGACAGGGTCCAGGGCGCGGTCAGGACGCGCGGGCAGTGGTGGTTCACCCAGAGCCGCGGCGACGAGCGCGGCCGGCTCTTCTCGACCCGCTACACCGGCCGCGGCTGGGCCCCGGCGCGGCGTCGCACGATCTCCTACGGACCGGAGGACCTGTCCTGCCACCGGGGCCGCCACCGCGTCTTCACGCTCGCGGAGCACCCGGGCCGGCGCGCCCTGTGGGCGTTCCGCGCGGCCTCCTGCCGGTGACCTCCGGCTCCCTCACGCGCTGATCGCCGACCTGGCGGGCTCGGCCTCTCCGGCGGAGCGCCGCCGGGGACCGCCGCGCACCAGGGCGCCGACCGCCACGGTGCCGATCGCCGCGACGCCCAGCGCCGCTCCGATCCAGGCCGTGGACGGGTAGCCCTTCCCCGCGTCGATCGCGAGCCCGCCGAGCCACGGCCCCACCGTGATGCCGATGTTGAACGCGACGACGTTCCCGGCCGCGACGAGCGTCGACGCGCCGTCCACCATGCCGAACGCCCGCGAGTTGAGGGTCGGGTTCGTCCCGAAGCCGACGAACCCCAGGAGGAACACGAGGACCACCACGGGCAGGGGCGACCTCGCCGCCAGGGCGAGCAGCACGGACACGACCGTGAGCCCCGCGAAGCCCGCGTACAGCGTCTGGACGCCCCACCGGTCGGCCGTCCGCCCGCCGAGCGTGATCCCGAGGAGGGCGCCGACGCCGTAGAGCGCCAGCACGCCGGGAACCCACGCCTCCGCGATGCCCGTCGTCTCCGTCAGGAAGGCGCCCAGGTAGCCGAACACGGCGAGGAGCCCGCTCGTGGCCAGGGCCGTCGTCCCGTACAGCAGCCACAGGCCGGGGACGGCCATCGCGCGCATCTCGTCCCGCACCCGGGGCGGCGCGGCGTCCGCGCGCGCGGCGGGGATCGTCGCGGCCACCAGCGCCATCGCGGCGGCGGACATGGCCGCGACCGCCCAGAACGCGGCCCGCCAGCCGAGATGCTGCCCGACCACCGTCCCGGCGGGCAGCCCTACGATCGCCGCGACCGTGAGCCCGCCGGCGACGACGCCCATCGCCTTCCCCCGCGCGTCGCGCGGCACGAGGCTCACGGCGGTCGCCGCCGCCACCGCCCAGAACCCCGCGTAGACGAACGCGCCGACGATCCGCATCGCGAACAGCGTCCAGTACCCGGGCGTGAGCGCGCTGACGACATGGGTCAGCGCGAACACCGCGAGGAACGCCAGCATCGCCCGCCGGTGCGGCCAGCGCAGGGTCAGGACGGCGAGCGGCGGCGCCCCGGCCAGCATCCCGATCGCGAACGCCGAGATCAGCCAGCCTGCGGCGGGCACGGACACGCCGAGGTCGTGCGCCATGCCGGGCAGCAGCCCCGCCAGCATCAGCTCCGACGTGCCCTGCGCGAAGATCGCCAACCCCAGCGCGTAGACGGCCAGTGGCATCGGTCCTCCAGTATTGGATAGATCAGTACAAAACTTGGGCGCGGAAAAGGGGCGGCTCGCCGGCCGCCCGGATCAGAGGGAGAGCATCGCCGTGTCCGCGATGGCCCTGAGGGTGTCGGGGCCGGCGCCGCCGCGCGCGGCCACCTGGATGCCGCTGATCGTGGAGATCATGAAATGCGCCAGCGCGCCCGCGTCCCTGGCGGCGTCGATCTCGCCGTCGCGCATCCCGTCCTCGATGGCCGCCCTGAGCGCGGCGAACCGCCGCCGCCGGTCCCGTTCAAGCCGCTCGGCGATGTCGGGGTCGTGCGGCCCGAGCTCCACCGTCGCGTTCACGACCAGGCATCCGGACGGGTCGTCCTCGTCGGGTTCGGCGGCCCAGTCCATGACCGCCCGGAGGCGCTCGCGCACGGTGCCGTCATCGCCCTGCAAGTGGTCGATGAGGCGGGTGGTCCGCACGTCCATGTAGTGCGTCAGCGCCTTGATGAACAGGTCGCGCTTGCTGGCGAACGTGTTGTAGATGCTGCTGCGCCCGAGACCGGTCGCCGCGCACAACTCCTGCGTCGACGTCGCCTCGTAGCCGTCCGCCCAGAAGGCCCGCATGGCCGCCTCGACGGCAAGACCCTCGTCGAACTTCCTCGGCCGCGCCATGGAGTCACCGTAACACGTTATGGACAGCTCGATCCAATATCATCCGGTCGGGTCGCCGAGCCGCACGAGCCGCTGCCGCCCGGGATGTGCCAGCAGCGCGTCGCCTGGCTCCAAAGGGCCCTGGAGCGAGGAGGGAACATCCCAGAGCCTCGCCTCGTGCCCCCCGACGTGCTTGGTCAGCAGAGCGGGCGCCCCGAGTTCGCGAAGCAGGGCGACCAGGGGGTCGAGCGGCTCGCCGGAGGTGATCTGCCGCCGCGAGAGGATCAGGTGGACGCCGTGTTCGCGCATCGTGCGCAGGTCGGGAATGGCCGCGGCGAGCGGATCGTCCCGCAGCAGGCGCTGACGGTGGCCCACCACCACGTAGATCTCGGGACCGCCGCCGCTGATCAGACGGGCCCTGGTGCCCCAGACGGCCTCGGTCAGCAGCCTTCCGAACTCCTCCGGCGACGAGGTGTGCCGCACGCCCGCCCGTCCCCAGGCTTCCGCGCGCGCGAGGTCGCGCGGGCTCATGTGCATGTCCAGGTAGTAGATGAGCCGATCCCGCTCGGTGCCGCTCGCCACGAGTTCATCGACGATCTCGCGCACCAGGGTCGCCTTCCCCGAACCGGACGGACCGCTGATGAGCAGATGGCGATCGGCGTCGAGATCCAGGAGCACGGCCTCGCCCGTCTCCGGATCGCTCCCGAGCCGCACGCTCCGGTTCCGCGAGACCGGGGCGCGCGGGGGCGCGGCCTCCGCGTCGAAGGCGTCGACCCATCTGAAGCGATCGGCGAATCCGGGGACGACCCGGACCAGCGAGCCTTCGAAATAGTCCGGCTTCCCGCAGAGGACGACCAGGGTGTCGTCGCGCCTCCTCCTCCGCATGGCTTCTACGAGTTTTCCGATCGGCTCTGGACGCAGGTAACGGCTCGTCGCGTTCTGCCCGACCAGGTCGCGGAAGAGGAGCACGCCGCCTCGGTTCGCCCTGAAGATCTCGGCCACTCTGCCGGCAGGGTCGAAACCGGAACCGGGCGGGTCGGTGGAGGGGGTCGGTCGGTTTCCGGCGGAGTCGGCGTAGCCGATCGCGACATGGTCGGCGCTCCCGCGCGGGAGGAGGCCGAGCTCGGCGAGCCACCCTCCGTACAGCTTCGCGGTCATGAGCATCTCCGGCCTGTACGGAGCGGGGAAGACCAGATGACGGTGCAGGCGGGATCCGCCGGCACGCGCGGCCTCGGCATCGGACCGGAGGATCTCCACCAGGGCCGCCCGCACCATCGCACCGTCGACGGGACCCCCCTCCCAGGTCCGCTGCTCGTCCTCGATCGCCTCGTCGAGACCATCGAGCAGGCGGCTGATGGCGTCGATGCCGGGCTCGACCGGGGTGGCGGCCCCCGGCGCGGGCTGCGAGTACTCGCGCGTCCGGCGGACGAATTCGTCGACGGCGTCGCGTGGGGGCTCCGGCGCCACGGTGAACTGCTGGGGGGAGCCGCCTCCGGCGAGGAGGTAGGCCGTTGGCTCGCCGTCCGGGAACTGGAGGTTCGCCTGCCCGAGGACGTGCCGCAGCTGGTCGGGTGGCAGGCGGTCCGCCGCGATGCGCCAGCCGAGGAGCGGCAGGAAGCGGCCCCAGATGGTGGTGTTCTCGACGGTGGACGAGGTGAGCAGCAGTTGGACGTCGAGCGCTCTGCCTCGCTGCGCCAGGGAGAGGAGCGTCTCGCCCACTTCGCGCCTGCTGGACGGGAAGGTGAGCGAGAGATCGGCGACCACGAGGAGGCGCGGCCGCGTGTGGGGCGGCGGTGTGGACGAGGACTCGGGAGCCAGGGTGGCGGGCTGTTCGCCCGGCTGGTAGTCCTCGAAGAAGTTCCACCAGACCCGGTCGACCGAGTTGGGGTCCTGCCGGAACTGCTCGTACAACTCGTCGACCGTCCATTGGCCGGTGCCGAGATCTGAAACGTGCGGCGTGTTCTGCGGCGGGCTCGCGGACCGTGCTTCGAGCTCGCCGGACAGGAAGTCGAAGAACCGCCGGAGTCGCTCCGGTGAGCCGAGCAGCTCTTCCTCGGAGTAGCGGACGTGTGGAAGGTCGATGGGCTCGCCGAGGGGATGCCGGCCCAGCCCCGCGAACACGAATCGCAGGTCCGCCGGGGAATGTCCTGCTGCGAGGGCCAGGGTGATGGCGCGAACGATTCTCTGGCGGGCTTCGGGACTGCCCACTATCAGGCCGTGCGGAATGCCCGACGAGGAATCGAGCGGATAGAGGTTGAGGAGATGGCCGCCGGGCCGGTAACCGATCGCCGGACTCCGCGGCATCTCGGCGGGCAGTGCCCATGTCTCATGCAGCATCCCGCTCGGCCCGCCGCCGTTCAACCGCAGAACGTCGAACTCCGGCTCCGCCGCGGGCTCGGAACTCGGGGGCTCCTCGGGCCAGGGGAGTCGGCGCGCCTGCGGGCCGCGCCGCCTCATCAGGGCCGTGATCGGGTCGGCGGCGTCGAGTGAGATGCGGGCGGGCTCGAAGGCGGGGCGGGCCTCCTGCGCGAAGATGTGCACGGACGCGAGGTGGTCGCCCATGCGGCTGGGGAAACCGGCGTTCCAGCCGGCGTAGCCGGAGAGTTCCGGCGGGGTGGGGGATTCGTTCGGCGAGCAGAAGACGAACTTGATCCCCTGGCTCGGTCCCGCCTCGCAGAGCGCGGCGAGCGGTTCGACGAGTTCGGGCCGCGCTTCGATCAGGGGCCCGGCCTCGTCGATGACCACGACGAGGGTGGGCAGCGGGTCGAGCGGCCGGCCGGCGGCGATGGCCGCCTGGTACTCGTCCCAGGTGGTGACCCCGGCGGCCCGGAGCACGGCTTCGCGGCGCCGCCGCTCGGTCTCCAGGGCCTCCGGGAGCCCGCCCAGCAGCGGTGCGTCCGCCGACCCGACGTTGAGGCTCGTCGCGATGTGGGGCAGGTTCAGGTTGACGAAGGACAAGCCCCGGCTGTGGTCGACGAACGCGAAGTTGAGGATGTTCGGGGAGTGGTTGAGCGCCAGGCTCATCACGAGGGTCCGCAGCAGCGCGTCCCGGGAGGCCCGGGGGCCGTTGATCAGGCCGTGCGGCAGGTCGGGGTTGCCGTGCAGGACGTCCACCGACACGAGGTCGTCGCCGTCCACGCCGATCACCGTGGGGCGCGGGCCGCGGTCCCAGCCTTCGCCGATCAGCTCCTCGACCGGGGTGTCGAGAAGCTCCAGCAGGTCCGGGGCCGCGGGAGTCGGAGTGGGAGTCGAAACGAGGTGGGAGCGGGTCTGAGGGGTGAGGAGCGCGAAGTGGTCGGTGTCGGCGGTGAGGACGACCGGGCCGCCGTCGGCGGGGAGGAGGGCGCGGAACGTCTCGGCGGACGTTCCGGCGCGGCGCTCGATCTCGGCGGAGACGGCCTCCAGGACGTGCCGGGTGTGCAGGGCCTCGGGGCGCGGGAGGGTGTCGAGGAGGGCCTCGCGGGCGCCGGGGACGAACTCGTAGCGCACGCCGCCGACCGGGCGGAGCAGGCCGCTCAGCAGCACCTCGGCGAGCTGTCCGGGGCCCGAGCCGCCGAGGATCCGGTGCTGGATCAGGCGCATCACCGGCAGCGACGGGACGGAGACGGCGACATGGGCGGCCAGTTCGGCGGCGTCGGGGGACGCCGTGGCGAGGAAGCGGCGGACGCGTTCGGCGATCGGCAGTTCCCGCTCGCGCCGCACGGGCGCCGCCCCGGACGGGCGGGCCGGCAGCGTCGCGACGGCGGCGGGCTGCGGCTCGGATCCGGAGACCAGCCGGGCCCACGCGCCGAACCAGCGCGGCGCGATCTCCAGGACGGGGACGGGCACGCCGGGCGCGGCGGCGCCGTCGTAGGGGGTGAAGCGCAGGTCGGTGTTCGGGGCGCCGGGGCGGGGGAGGACGGCGAGGCCGGGGGAGGCCGGGGCGGCGGTGCGGCGCCAGAGGCGTTCGGCGAGCGGCTGGACGATCGCGGTCGGCCCGGCCTGCGCCCAGCGGCGCACGGCCTGCCCGGCGCGCCCGTTCCACCAGTGGGGGCCCGAGCAGTCGCTCAGCACGAGGACGGCCCGCCGCCCGGAGGCGTCCAGGAGCGTTCCGGGGTCCTGAGGGGGCGCCTCGGGTGTGGAGGCGATGCGGCCGTTCCCGTCGAGGTAGCTGAGGTGGACGTCCTGGAAGGCGCCCTGGCGGAGCAGCGTCTCGGCCAGCTCGCGGGCGAGGGGGCGCCAGAGCCGCATGGTGGGGCCGGTGTCGACGACCAGGCTGAGGCCGAGCCACCGCTCGGGCGACGGGACGAGGACGGGCGTCCACAGGCGGGTGTCGGCGATGCGCGCGGCGGTGGCGTCCTCGTCCAGCTCGGCGCGGTGCCGGGACGGCACGCGCCGCTTCAACGGGCGCAGCGCACGCTGGACGCCGAGCGGATCGGCCAGCATCGGCGCGGTCGGGACGAGCACCTCCGACGCGCGGCCGACCGGCTCCGCCTCGGCGTCCGGGCGGGGGCGCAGTTCGGTCAGCGGTTCGGAGGGACGCGGCGGCGCGGGCTCGGGCGGCTCGGGGCCGCCGGGGTCGTCCGCGGGCTCGGCGGGCACGGGCAGCGGAACCGGCGGGGCCGAAGGGGGCCGCTCCTCGGACGGGGAGATGTGGCAGGCGAGCCACAGCATCTCGCTCAGTTCGCGGGCGTCCGGCGGCGGCCCGACCGCCGACAGGACGTTCCGGAGCCGGTCAATCGTCATCGACGGGCCCGGTCAGGTAGGGCATGATGCGGTCGGCCAGGGCCTGGCGGTCCTCGGCGCCGGCGTGGCGGCACAGGTAGACGGCGTTGAGGAGCTGGTCGGTGGCCAGGGTGCCGGACGCGGAGCGCTCGAAGAAGCGGCGGACGAGGTCGTCGCTCTGGTCGGCGAGCGGACCGAGGTGCTCGCGGACGATCGCGGACAGCTCCGCCTCGCCCGACGGCTGCCGCAGCTCCACGGTCACGCAGCGCCGCAGGAAGGCGGGCGGGAACTCGCGCTCGCCGTTGCTGGTCATCACGACCAGCGGGAACGCGCGGCAGCGGACCGTCCCGGCGGTGACGGTGACCCGCGCGCCCGGCCCGTCGGCGGTCATGACCTCGGCGACCGGGTCGGCCCGCCGGGTCAGCTCGGGCAGCTCGTACTCGCCCTTCTCGAAGATGGTGAGCAGGTCGTTGGGCAGGTCGATGTCGCTCTTGTCGATCTCGTCGACCAGCAGGACGCGCGGCCGCCGGTAGGGCAGCAGCGCCGTGCCGAGCGGGCCGAGGCGGATGTAGCGGCCGATGTCCTCCTCGCGTGCGGCGTCGTCCCGTCCGGTCGCGTCGTGCCGTCCGGCCGCGTACAGGCGGGTGAGCGGGTCGTACTGGTAGAGGCCGTCGCGGAGGGTGGTCCGGCTGGTGATGGGCCAGTGCAGGACGGGCCCGAGCCCCAGTTCGTGGGCGACGGCGTAGGCCAGCGTCGACTTCCCGGTGCCGGGAGGCCCCGTCACCAGCAGCGGGCGGCGCAGGTAGAGGGCGGCGTTGACCTGCTGCACGGCATCGTCGGACGGACGGTAGGTGGTCGCCTGGTGCTCGTTCCCGGAGCCGCCGGAAGGGGGCTCCACGGTGGGCTCGCCGTCGAACGCGCGCCACGGCGGCGGCGGAGGCAGCCGGTCGATGCCGTCGTGCGTGCGTCGGCTCCCGGTGTAGAGCAGCCAGTCGGGCACCTATACCTCCATCGCGAGCGGGGGGTCGGGAAGCCGGGACGGATCGTCCCACAGCAGCGTCAGGTCGCGCCCGCAGTGCGGCGTGCCCTTGGGGGCGACGAGCGCGGCCTTGCGCAGCGCGAGCGCCAGCCGCGGAAGGTCGCCCGGATGCCGGTCGCCGACCGCCGCGGTGAGCTCGTCGAGGACGCGGTGCCCCCGGCAGTCTCCGTGCGAGGACGCGTCGCACGGGGTGCGCGTCCACATCATGACGGGGACGCCGTTGTTGAGCGCGGCCGTCAGCCAGCTCTTCACCGGGCGCGACCCGTACACCAGCACGCAGAAGTCGATGTTGGCCTCCAGCCAGTCCTGGAAGTCGCTGCCCCTGCGCGGCGCGTCGCACGCGATGGGGCGGGGCTCGCTGCGGCCGCGCTCGATCAGCAGCCGCCAGCGGTGGTGGGCCTGGTCGCGGCGGATCGAGTCGGGCCGCAGCCGCTCCACGTCCCGCACCACGACCGGGTACTTGCGCATGGGGATCCTGTTGCGCGGGTCGACGTACCACTGCTCGAACGGCTTGCCCAGCCAGCCCTCCGGCACCGCGAACTCGATCATCCAGTCGCGGCCGAACAGCGCGGGCGCGAGCGCCGCCACGCCCGCCTCGACCACCGGCCGCACCCGCCGGTCCGGGACGCGCTCGGTCGGCCGCCCCGGTCCCTCGGCGCCGTCGATCCAGGTGTGCACGGTCACGTCGAAGGCGTTGTCGAACGTGACCCGCTCCAGCCGGACGATCACCGACGCGGGCCCCGAGCGCGGCGCGGCGGGGGCGGCGCCGGGCAGGTGCCGCGCGGACCAGGCGACGAGCCGCCGCCGGGCGGACCCGGGCAGGTGCGGCCCGAGCGCCGCCACGTACCGGACGAGCCGGTCCTCCGTCCAGCCCTCGGCCACGTAGCGCACCGAACCCCACGCCGACCGGAAGCCGCCGAACGCCCGCCGGCCGGTGATCCGTTCGAGGTCGGCGGCGAGGGGGTCGGTGTAGCGGACGCCGTGCAGGAGTTCCCGCAGCTCGCGGCGGGCGTCGGGGGTGAGCCACCGCAGCGGCAGCAGGTCGTCCAGTTCCTCCCAGTACGTTCGGATGTGCGCGATGGGCAGCATCCAGCCGAGGTCGGCCCGGTCACCGTGCCGCAGCTCGGCGTTCGTCACCATGCCGATGACCTCGCCCGTCGCCGTGTCGTACACGGCGGAGCCGCTGTAGCCCTCCTCCAGCCAGTCGCCCTGGCCGGTCTTCAGCTCCCACCACTCGCGCCGCATCCCGCGGTGCGGGGACGTCGTCACCGACGCGTGCCGCTCGTTCTGGTCGGGACGGCGCGGGAACCCGCACACCCCGAACGTCCGTCCGAGCAGGCTTCCCTCGTGCAGGCCGTCCGGCGCGGCCAGCGCGGCGGGGGTCAGCGCGACCGGCTCGCTCAGTTCGAGGACGGCGACGTCGCCGGGGTCGCCCGCCTTCTGCCAGTCGCCGCGCCGCACGACCCTGGCGGGCAGGTCCTCCAGCAGCCCGGGGAACCCGACGCGCACCTCGTCCCGTCCGTGGACGGTGTGGGCGCAGGTCAGCAGCCGTGTCGCGGTGACGAGGAACGCCGCGCCGAGCCTGCCCCCGGACGGGGGGCCGACCCAGGCGCGCCACTGCCAGTCGTCCACGATGCGGCTACGCCTCCTCCGCGGCGCGCGGCTGCTGCCCCCACGTCATCTTGACCTTGAGGTGGCCCTCCACGGACGTCTTGGCGATGACGGCCCCGGCCGCCGCGTTGAGCTTGACGCCGAACTCCAGCTCGATCCCGTCGGGGTTCAGGTCGCCTCCGCGCAGCGACGACAGCGCCGTCTGCGCCGCGTCCCGGACGCTCTGGAACGCGTCCTCCAGCTTGCCCGCCGCGTCGTGGATCAGATCGCCGGTGCGGGACACCGACTGGAACCCCGGCTCCATGTCGTCGGTCTCCACGACGATGGTCCCGTTCTCGGTCTGCCAGCGCACCAGTTCGTTCACCCGGCAAATCTAACAAGATCATGCGGTGCGGGGTGCTTTGCTGGAAGTGCCGCACCGGCGGCGGCGCGGCCACAGGAGGACACGATGATCACCGTCGAGCAGGTGCGGGCCCTCGCGATGACGCTGCCCCGCACGTCCGAGCACCTGATCAGAGACCGGGTGAAGTTCCGCGTCGGCTCCATCGTCTACGTCGCCTTCTCGCGGGACGAGACCGTCATGGGCTTCGCGTTCCCCAAGGAGGAGCGGCTCGCCCTCGTCGAATCCGAGCCGGACAAGTTCCACCTGCCAGGTGAGTCCGACATGCGTTTCAACTGGGTGCACGCCTGGACCGCGGCGCTCGACGAGGCCGAGATGGAGGAACTCGTCACCGACGCGTGGCGGATGGTCGTCCCGAAGAAGGTCGCCGCCGCCCGCCTCGGCCCTCAGAACGGATGACGCCCGTCCAGCGTGCGCGGGGGTGATGCGAGCAGCGCCCCGGCGGCGCGGGCGATGCCGTCCGACGCGGCGGGCAGGAGCCGCGCCATGCGCCGGGTGGACAGGCTGCCGGTGCGGCCGGTCACGCCGAGGCAGCCGACCAGCGCGCCGTCCGGGCCGCGCACCCCCGTGGCGACGCAGCTGAAACCGAGCTCGCACTGCTCGTGCTCCACCGCGATCGCGGTGTCGCGCACCGCGCTGACCTCGTCCAGGAAACGCGGCCAGGACGTGGTGCCGCGCGGTGTCTGCGGCGCCGGCGGCCGCCCGCGCAGGCCCTCCAGCAGGTCGGGCCGCTCCGCGAGCACCACCCGTCCCAGCGCGGACGTCTGCAGCGCCGCGCTCCGCGGGTCGTTCGGCCACTCCCCGCGCCGCACGTCGGGGGCCCGGTTGGCGCCGTAGGCCATGGTCATGAACGTGATGGAGCCCTCGCTGATCTCGCAGACCCACACGATCTCCCCCGTGCGGGCGAACAGGTCCTGCACGTGCGGGGTGGCGGCGTGGAGCAGGCCCTCCTGCAGGGCCGCGCGCCTCCCGAGGTCCAGCAGGTGCGGCCCCAGCCGGTAGCGCCCGTCGGGGTCGCGCCGGAGCATCCGCCGGGCCACCAGGTCGGCGGCGATGCGCCGCACCGTGGGCTTGGGGACGCCGACCTCGCGGGTGAGATCGGCCAGCGTCATCGGCCCGCCGCGGGCGGCGACCGCGTCGAGGACGGCGACGACGCGGCCGGTCACGGTGCGGTCGTCCATGGGTTCCATGTTCCTGCCCGGACGGACGAAAAGCCACCGGCGGGTCACTCAGTGACACGCTCCCATGGCGTCCGGAACCGGTCTCGGCGACCGTGGCGGATGCGGCGCCGCGCCACGGGGGCCGTCGCCGCGCCGGAGTCCCGACCACACCCGGGGGGAACCATCACATGACCCAGCACCACCGTCCGGGGGCCCACAGCCCCAACGTCCTGTTCTTACTGCTCGGCCTGCTCCTGATCGTCATCGGCGCCGCGGCGATGGTGCTCGGGTTCCTCTACGGGGTCCAGTCGATCCTGGGCGCCGACCTCGGCCCCGATCTCGGCTCCGAGGGGCTGAGCGCCGCCGGGTCCGAGATGGAGCCGCTGGTCAACGGCTTCACCGTCGTCATCGTCGGCACGACCGTGCTGACGATCGGCCGCTACCTGTGGCGCGGCGCCCGCCGCCGCGGCGCCCGGGACCGGATCGGCCGGCTTCTGATCATCCTGGGGCACCTCTTCGTCTGCGCGGCGCTGGTGATCTTCACCCGCTTCCTGCTGTCCGCGCTGGACACCGGCGACCCCGGCGAGGGAGAGAAGATCGTCTTCCGGGGCCTGGTCGTGTGCGCGGCGGTGTGCGTCCCCGGACTGCTCCTGGCCCTCCCCGGCCTGCGGATGGCGAAGGAGCGCCCGCTGATGGAGGCCGAGGCCGAGGTGAACCGCCCCGGGCCGCCACCGCCGCCCCCGCCGCCGCCTCCGCGGCCCTACATGCGCTGACCGGCGCGTTCTCAATGCGGCGGCGGCAGCGGGTCGACGGCGTTGCCGGCGCTGCAGCCGCCCTCGCCCGCCATCCGCTGCATCCGGGGCGGCGTCCACACGTTCGTGCGGCCCGGCGCGACGCGGGCCAGGACGCAGTCGAAGGCGTCCGACGCGTAGGGCCTCACCGTGAGGGCCACGCCGACGACGTCGCCCTCGGTGGCGAACTCGCGCCGGACGGCCGGGTCGAGCCGCAGCGACGCGACCGCCGCGCGGATCCTCGCCTCGTCCGCCCGGCCTCCCTTCGGCACGCGGGGCAGCGCCCTGCCCAGCCGCTCGAACGGGATCTCCGGGGTCTTCGGCCACGGCTTGAAAACGAGCGGCGCCCCGGCCGGGCACCGCACCTGCCGTGTGCCGTAGTGCCGCCATTCGGTGGTGGTCGAGAACCGCAGCTCGAAGCACCGCCGCACGGTGATCGTCGAGGACGGGAACCAGCCGCCTTCCGGCGCCGTCCCCGACGTCCGGAGGACGAGCCGCACCCCGTCCCCGGCGGTCGAGACGCCGGTCACCTGCATGACCTCCACGCCGTCGAGGTCCGCCGCCCGGTGCCCCATGTCCTGCGCGGGCCGCACCCGGGAGTCGTAGACCCGGTCCCCGGCCCGCTCGGCGGCCTTCCGGGCGTCCGCGGCGGCCACGTCCTCGGGGCTCCGGCTCAGCTGCCCGCAGCCGGCGGCGAGCAGGACGACCAGGGGGATCACGAATCGGCGCATGCCGCAAATGATCCCGGCGGCCGCCGCGCGGCGATATCCGCTCTCGTACTCAACCCGTCTCAGGCGTCGGCGGGCTGCACCTCGGGCGTCGCCTCGACCGGCTCGGCCTCCGGCTCGACCGCGACCGGGCGGCGGCGGCCCCACGCCAGCGCGGCGGCGAAACACGCGAACGGCAGGGCGGGCAGCATGTAGCGGTAGTCGAAGTCGACCGTGATCGGGGGAATGGCCAGGAGGGCGACACCGGACGTCCAGAACAGCGCCGTCCGGGCGCGCGCCCGCCGCCACACGATCCCGGCCGCGCCCGCGAGCAGCACCGCGCCGAGCACCGTCCCCGGCACGCTCACGTGCTTCTGGTAGCCGCGCAGCACACCGGCGTACGGCTCGACGACGTGCGTGCGGCCCGTTCCATGCGAGTACTCGTACACGACCGCCCCCCGGTCGCCGCCCCCGTAGACGGGCAGCCTCGGCTTGCGCGCCGTGGGCCGCGTGGGGAAGTGGTACCGGGCCTCGGTGCCCACGGTCGGGTAGCGCGACCGGTGCCACGAGAATGTCCGGACGAAGAAGTCGTAGGAGACGACGCGCAGGTAGTCGAGCGGCTGGTTCTTGATCGCCCACACCGCGAACCGCTGCGCCCGCGCGTTGGTCCGCTCGTCGAACGCCTGCCCGTTGGACCAGCCGGTCGGCGAGTTGTCCTCCCAGATCTGGTGGGACGAGGCGGGCCGGTCGTCCTTGGCGCCGTACGGGCAGAGCCCCGCCAGATCCGGCGGGGGCGCGAACGCGTCGCAGTCGGCGAACGCCGCCGTCCGCCCCCACAGGAAGATGCCGTCCACGCCCGTCATCTGGAACCGGCCGTGCTCCCGCTGGAACCACGTCGCGTACGCCCCGACGGGCAGCGCGAACGTCACGGCGAGCGCCGCGTACACCGGCCATCGCGTCCGCCTGAGCAGCAGGTAGAGGACGGCGATGAGGAACAGCGGCACCCCCACGGTCCGCGTGACGGCCGCCACGCCGAGCAGCGCGCCCACCAGCGCGGCCCGCCGCCAGCCGGCCTCCCCGGGCTTGGCCAGCAGCAGCATCGCCCCGAACACCAGGACGGTGAACAGGGTGTCCGACAGCAGCAGATGCTCGAGCTCGACCTGGAAGGAGTCGAGCAGCACCGGCGCGACCGCCAGCGCCGCCCACGGCCGCCGGACCTCGAAGTCGCGGACGAGCATCCGGTACCCGAGCGCGGCCAGCCCGAGGATGGCCGCGTGCTGGAGCGCCGTCACCAGCGCGAGGCTGTGGAACGGCTTCAGCGCCCACAGGAAGAGCCCGTACCCGGACGGCCTCATCGGGTGCGGGAACGGGTCGTCCGCGATCCGGACGAAGTCGTAGCTGTCGTTGAACCACAGCACGCCCCGGAACCCGACCATGGCGAGCACCCGCAGCACCACGCCCACGAGCAGCACCGCGCAGAACAGCCAGTTGCGGCGGACGGTCGAAGGGGAGAACGACACCGGGAACCTAACTGTGGGGACGTGCGGGCGGACAGAATCCTGCGCCGGTCCTGGACCGGCGGCGTCGCGCCGGGGCGGGCCACTACGTCACTCACTGCCGCCCACGCATCGGCCGAGATCCTACCAGCGCCGCCCCCGCCCGCCCCTGACGTCCGCCGCGGACGACCAGGTAACAGCGGCATTTCCCGCCGGGCCGCGTCCAGGCCGAGTGGTCACCGGGGTGCCGCTTCTATGTGTCTGACCCCTTGGGGCTCACCAGCCCTAGGATCAGGTGGACTTCGCGTCTGCCGGCAGGTAGTCCGCCCGGCCCTCGTCGTCGAGTTCGAACGGGCCTTTCGGGATGATGCAGAACTCGTTCCCGTCGGGATCGGCCATGACGAGGAAGCCTCCAGAGGCGTACTCCGTCAGTCGCCGTCCGCCCAGTTCTTCCACCCTGGCCTGCTCGGCCGCCGGATCCTCCGACTCCAGATCCAGGTGCAGCCGGTTCTTCGCGGCCTTGGGGCCGTCGGCGCGCTGGAAACCGACCCCTAGCCCGTTCCTGCGCTCCAGCCAGACGTACGGCCCGGAACGCGCGACGACCGGCCGGCCGAGCAGTTCGCTCCAGAAGGCCGCCAACCGATCGGGATCAGCGGAGTCGACGATCACGCAGTTGATGTCCATGGTCACCCATCTGCCCCGGAGAGGCGTCCGGCCAACGCCGCGAAGCGCCGGAATTGTGCCACCCTCTACTGGCGCGTTAGTGTCTCGCGTGGGGCGGCGGCTGTCGCTCTTGCTGCGAGAGAGGGCGATGCGGGTATGCGTGGTGTTTTATCGCTCGTCGGCATCATGGTGACGCTCTATGCCGTGGCAGGGTGCGGCGGCGATGGCGGCGAATCCTCGGCTCCCCCGAAGGCCAGTGCGCCCGCGTCGCCGAGTGCGCCCGCGTCGCCAGGTGAGCCTTCGCCTTCGGAGACCTTGGAATCCCGATTCTTCGCCTGCCTGCGTGCGCACGGCGTCCGGCTGCCTGAAGACGACCGTCCCGGCGGGAACGAGCAGCGAATAAACCGGGGTATCGAGAAGTGCGCGTCTCTCATGGAGCCGGGGCAGGCCGTCCTGGTCCGCGTGACCAAAGGAAATCGGTTCCAGGCGTGCTTGGCCGAGCACGGGGTCGAACTGCCCGAACCCGGCCGGAAGCTCAGCCTGATCCGCGGAAGGGACCGGGTCATGGACGCCGCCCTGGAGCAATGCTGAAGCACTGAGCGGGCGACCGTGGAGGCGGCTTCGCTAGGGTCGCGTCCGCTTCGGCAGGGTGAGGATCTCGGCGCCGTCCTCGGTGATGGCGATCGTGTGCTCGCTGTGGGCCGTGCGGCAGCCCGTCGCGCTGCGGAGCGTCCACCCGTCGGCGTCGGTGACGAGTTCGGCGGTGTCCTCCATGATCCACGGCTCCAGTGCGAGCAGCAGCCCGGGGCGCAGTTTGTACCCGCGGCCGGGGCGTCCGGTGTTGGAGACGTGGGGGTCCTGGTGCATCGTCGATCCGATGCCGTGGCCTCCGAAATCGGTGTTGATGGAGTACCCCGCCTCGCGCAGGACCGAGCCGATGGCGTGGGAGATGTCTCCGGTGCGGGCCCCGGGGCCGGCGGCGGCGATCCCCGCCCGCAGTGCGCGTTCGGTCGTGTCGATCAGCGCGGCGCTCTCCGGGGACTTCGACTCGCCCACGACGAAGCTGACGGCCGAGTCCGCGGCGACTCCGCCCAGGGAGACGGCGAGGTCGAGGCTCAGCAGGTCCCCGTCGGCGAGCGCGTAGTCGTAGGGGAGTCCGTGAAGGACGGCGTCGTTGACGGACGTGCAGATGTAGTGGCCGAACGGCCCGCGCCCGAAGGACGGCGCGTAGTCGACGTAGCAGGACTCCGCCCCCGCCTCGACGATCATGGCCTTGGTCCACTGGTCGATCTCCAGCAGGTTCGTGCCGACCTCGGTGCGGCTCTTCACCGTCTGCAGGATGTCGGCGACCAGGGCGCCCGTGTCCTTGGCTCGGGCCAGTTCGCTGGGGTTCAGAATCTCGATCATGTGGCGCCCATCCCATGCAACCAATAACTATACCGGTCATACTATACCGGTACTAGAATAGGGGTCATGGTCAGGTTGCCGCTCACTCCCGCGGAGGTCGAACGCGGGCAGCGCCTCGGCGCCCTCCTGCGCCGGGCCAGGGGAGAGCGCTCGATGCTCGCCACCGCGCTCGACGCGCGCGTCTCCCCCGAGACCCTCCGGAAGATCGAGTCGGGCCGCGTGGCCACCCCCGCCTTCTCGACCATCGCCGCGATCGCCGGTGTCCTCGGCCTCTCCCTCGACGAGGTGTGGGCCGAGATCAGCCGTCCCGAACGCGACGTCGAGCCCACCGGCTCCGGCGCCTGAGCACGGCTCTTACTTGTCGTCCAGCCTCACTCCATGCGGGCCGCCGCCTCCTCCAGGTCGTCGATGCCTCCGGACATGATCGTGCGGACGTGCTCGGTGATGTGCTGGAGCGGCCAGTCCCACCAGGCCAGGGCCAGCAGGCGGTCGACGTCGGCGTCGCCGTAGCGGCGGCGGATGAGCCTGGCCGGGTTGCCGCCGACGACGCCGTAGTCGGGGACGTCGTCGACGACGACGGAGCCGGACGCGATGATCGCTCCATGGCCGATGCGGACGCCGGGCATCACCGTGGCCCGGTAGCCGAACCACACGTCGTGGCCGACGACGGTGTCGCCCCGTCCGGGCAGGCCGGTGACGAGGTCGAAATGCTCGGCCCAGGAGCCGCCCATGATCGGGAAGGGGAACGTCGAGGGCCCGTCCATGCGGTGGTTGGCGCCGTTCATGATGAACCGCACGCCCTCGCCCAGCGCGCAGAACCGTCCGATCACCAGCCGTTCCGGCCCGTAGTGGTACAGCACGTTCCGGGTCTCGAACGCGGTCGGATCGTCCGGGTCGTCGTAGTAGGTGAACTCCCCGACCTCGATCAGCGGCGAGGTGACCAGCGGCTTCAGCAGCACCACCCGCGGCTGCTCGGGCATCGGATGCACGACGTTCGGGTCGGCGGGGACAAGTGGCATGACGATTCGCTTCCTTACCGATGAGATGGGTGCGCTCAGCTGCGGGCGGCGGGCGCCGGAGCCGACCGCACGGCCAGGTGGCGGCCCTTCCAGCGCCGGCGCAGCAGGCGGTCGTGGCTGACGATGACGAGCGTGCCGCCGTAGTCGGCCAGGGCCGTCTCCAGGTCCTCGACCAGGGCCGGCGACAGGTGGTTGGCGGGTTCGTCCAGCAGCAGGACGTCGGACGGCTCGCTGAGCATCCGCGCCAGCGCGAGCCGCTGCCGCTGCCCGGTGGACAGCCGCCCGGTCGGCACCGCGAGCCGATCGGGCCTGAACAGCCCCAGGGAGAGCAGTCGTTCGGCGTGCTCGGCCGGCTCTCCCGCCCGCCCTCGGGCGAAGGCGGCCAGCACGGTCTCGTCCGGGCATCCGGGTCGCGGCTCCTGGGGCAGGTAGGCGATCCGGCCGCGCCGGGTGACGCTTCCGCCGTCGGGGGCGAGTTCACCGGCCAGGACGCGGAGCAGGGTGCTCTTGCCCGCTCCGTTCGGCCCTGTGACCAGCAGGCGGTCGCCCGCCGCGACGGTGAGGCTCGTGCGGCCGAGCCGGCCGGCGACGGCGATGCCGTCGGCCTCGATCACCGCACCCCGCAGCCGGCGGGCCCGCAGGACGGGGGTGAAGCGCAGCGGCTCGGGCGGAGCCGGGACCGGGTCGGCGAGCAGGCGGCGCAGCCGCTCCTCGGCGTTGCGCACCCGGCCGGCCAGCGACTGCTGCACCCGGCCGCCCGCCCGGTCGTAGGCCATCTTGTTGCGGTCCTTCATCTCCCGGCCGGGGGCCACCTGGCGGGCGGTGGTCGCGGCGGCCCGGCGGAGCCGCTCGACGTCGGACGTCCACTGCTCGTGGGCCCGGCCCCAGCGCCGCCGGGCCGCCGCCTTCTCGGCGAGGTAGCCGGCGTATCCGCCGCCGTACCGGACGACGCGGCGCCGGTCGGCGTCCACCTCCAGCAGGCTGGTGGCGACGCGTTCGAGGAACGCCCGGTCGTGCGAGACCGCCACCGTGGTGCCCCGCCGGGCGCGCAGGTGCTCTTCCAGCCAGTGCAGGGCGCTTTCGTCGAGATGGTTGGTCGGCTCGTCCAGCAGCAGGACCTCCGGCGCGGACGCCAGAACGGCCGCCAGCCGCAGCCTGGCCCGTTCCCCTCCGGAGAGGCCGCCGACGGTGCGGTCGCGGTCGACGAGGCCCAGGCCGAGCCCGTGCAGGGCGCGTTCCACGCGCGCGTCGGCGTCGTAGCCGCCGCGCAGCTCGAAGACCGTCATCAGGTCGCCGTACTCGGCCGCGGCCGACTCCTCGCCCGCGGCCATCGCCGCCTCCAGGCGGCGCATCCGCTCCTCCACCGCGCGCAGGTCGCTCAGCGCCCGGTCGATGACCTGCTGGACGGTCGCGTCCGGCGCCGCCCGCTCGTCCTGGGCGAGGTAGCCGACGCCGCCGGTCGCCTGGACGACGATCCGGCCCTGGTCGGGACGTTCGCGTCCGGCGAGCAGGCGCAGCAGGGTCGTCTTTCCGGAGCCGTTCTCACCGACGATCCCGGTGCGCTCTCCCGGGGCGAGTGAGCAGGTCACCTCGTCAAGGACGAGCCTGCCGTCGAAGGACTTGCCGACACCGAGCGCGGTGATCTGCGTGGCCATGCGAGCACTCCCGAGCATTCGAGGACGGGGCGGTCGTCAGCGACCGCGCGGCCGGGTGAACGCTTCGGAAGAGCATCGATCACTCCACTAATGCGACAACTGTTACATTAGGATTCTGCCATGGCGCATCCCCCCGAGCAACCGGACCACCTGCGATGACTTCCCACGACGCACGACCGGAGGGCGCCGGAGGCGCGCCGCCGCCCCGGCCCCGCCCCGGCGGCCGGACCGCCCGCACCCGTGCGCAGGTGCTCGACGCGGTCCTCGCGGAGCTCGGCGAGCACGGTTACGACGGGCTCACCATGGAGGCCGTCGCCGCCCGCGCGGGCGTGCACCGCGCCACGGTCTACCGGCGCTGGAGCGACGTCGGCGGCCTGCTCGCCGACGTCCTCGACGCGGTGGGCGACGACGACTGGAGCCCCCCGGACACCGGCTCGCTGGAAGGCGACCTGGCGGCGCTGAACCAGGAGATCCAGACGGCCATGGCCGCGGAGCCGCCGATCATGGCGGCCCTGATCGCCGCCTCGTTCCGCTCGGAGAAGGCCGCCCAGGCCCAGCGGCGGCTCTGGGAGGACCGCTACACCCGCTGCGAGATCGTCGTCACCCGGGCCGTCCGGCGCGGCGAACTGCCGCCGTCCACCGACGCGCGCCGCCTGCTCGTCGCCGCCACCGCACCGCTGTACCACCACCTGGTGCTCCTCCGGACCGAGCCGGACCCGGGCCTGCCCGCCCACGCGGCCAGGACCGCCGCCCTGGCCGCGACCGCGGGCGCCTTCAGCGAACCCGGGCCGCGGTAGGGACGGCATGATGGAGCCGCCACCGGCGGCCTCCCGTCAACGGATCTTGCAGGGCCCGCTCGCGGACGAGGCCGGCTCGGACGCCTCCGCGTGCTCGCCGGGCAGCCGGACGGTGACGAGGAGGCCGCCCGCGGGGCGGGGGGTGAGGTCGAGAGTCCCGTCGTGCGCCCGGACGATGCTGTGGACGATGGCCAGCCCGAGGCCGACACCGGCGTGCTCGTCGGTCCGTGTGCGCTGGGTGCCGCGCTGGAAGGGTTCGGTGATGGTCGGGACCAGCTCCGGCGGGACCGGCTGACCGGTGTTCTCCACCCGCAGCACGCTCGCGCCGTGGAGCGATTCGGTGTGGACCGTCACGGTGCCGCCGTCCGGGAGGTTGTGGACGATGGCGTTCTGGACGAGGTTGGTCACCAGCCGCAGGACGAGCTCCGCGGAGCCGAGGGCGTGTGTCTTCTCGCCGGTGACGTCGAGCGTGATCCGGCGCTGTTCGGCGAGGGGGAGCAGCGTTTCGGCGGCTTCTTCGGCGATGAGGGACAGGTCGACCACGTCGCGGGTGAAGCTCTTGCGGTCGGTGCGGCTGAGCAGCAGGAGGGCCTCGGTGAGGTCGATCGCCCGCGTGTTGACGGTGTGGAGGCGTTCGAGGACGTCGCCCTGATCCCGCGCGGGATCGTTGCGGGCGGCGTCGAGCAGGGTCTGGGAGATCGCCAGCGGGGTGCGCAGCTCGTGGGAGGCGTTCGCGGCGAACCTCCGCTGTTCGGCGACGTGGGATTCGAGCTGTTCGAGCATGGCGTCGAACACGTCGGCGAGTTCCCGGAACTCGTCCTTGCGGCCCCGCAGCCGGATCCGGTGGGACAGCGATCCGCCGGAGGCCGTCCGCGCCGCGTCCGCGATCCGTGTGAGCGGCGCGAGCATCCGGCCGGCGAGGATCCATCCTCCCGCGAGGCCGAAGAGCAGGAGGAAACCCATGGCCGCGGCCGCGGCGGGATAGAAACCGCGCAGCAGTTCGGAGCGGTCGGGCCCGAGCACGATCACGACGCCGAACCTCCTCTGGATGGCTCCGGCGTCGACGTCGCGCATCCAGCGCAGCACGAACACCCAGACCACGGCCAGCAGGAGACCGCCGCCCAGCAGGAGGAAACCGGCGTAGCTGAGCGTGAGCTTCAGCCGGGCGCTGAGACCGGGGCGCCTATCCATGACGACGGTGTTCGTTCTCGACGATCGACACGCCCATGCCCGCGATGGTACGAGCCGGTGCATATCGTCCGCGTATCGAAAATCCCATACGCGCCGGCAACACCGCGCCGCCTTGACTGGCCGCATGGCTGAGCGAGGACGGACGATGGCGCCGGTGGAAACGGTGGAGACCGAGCAGGCCGAGGCCGGGCGGCACACCGGCGCCGGGGCCTGGCGGGCGGGCATCCGCCGCGCGATCCGCGCCGGCTCCCGGCCGGGGCCGTGGAAGCGCGGTCTCGTGCTCGCCGCGTCGGCGCTGCTGCTCGGCCTGCTCATGCTGCTGCACGCGAAGATCCCGAACCGGATCGGGAACCTCGGCAGCCTGGTGGAGACGTTCCTTCCGTGGTTCGGCTTGTTCGTCCCGGTGCTGCTGGCCGCGGCGCTCTGGCGCCGATCCGCCTCCGCCGTCGCCGCGCTGCTGCTGCCGGTCGTGGTGTGGCTGAACCTGTTCGGCGGGCTGCTCGGCGACAAGTCCCGCCCGGGCGGTGACCTGACCGTGGTCAGCCACAACGTCGGCGCCGGCAACCCCGACCCGGCCGCCGCCGCCCGCGCCCTGGCCGCCTCCGGCGCGGACGTCCTCGCACTGGAGGAGCTGGCCCAGCAGGCCAAGGGCACCTACGAGAGGGAGCTGGCCAAGACGTACCCGTACCACGCGGTCCAGGGCACGGTCGGGCTGTGGAGCAGGCTGCCGCTGTCGGACACCCGGCCGGTCGACATCAAGACGGACGCCGGGCCGCTGGGGGAGACCAAGCCGGCCGAGCTCAAGATGAAGGACAACCGGGCGCTGCGCACCACGGTGGCCACGGAACACGGACCGCTGGCGGTGTACGTGGCCCACCTGGGATCCGTGCGCGTGAACCCCAGGGCGGGTTTCTGGTCGGCCCACCGGGACCGGGGCGCGCAGGCGCTCGGCGAGGCCATCGCCGCCGAGCGGAACGAGCGGGTGGTGCTGCTCGGCGACCTGAACGGCACCGAGGACGACCGCGCGTTCGCCGCCATCACCTCCCGGATGCGCTCCGCCCAGGACGAGGCCGGGGACGGCTTCGGCTTCAGCTGGCCGGCGGCCTTCCCGGTCGCCCGGATCGACCAGATCCTCGTCCGCGGCGTGGAGCCGAGGAGCGCGCGGGTACTGCCCGCCACCGGCAGCGATCACCTGCCGGTGGCGGCCGAGATCAGCTGGTGAGGATTTCCGACAGGGAGAGGACCGTGAGCATGGATTCGGCACGTGACATCGGCCGCCGGCGGCTGGTCGCCTGGGGCGGGCTGGCCGCCGCCGGCATGGCGGCAGGAGTGCCGCTGGCGAGCCCCGGGGTCGGCCACGCCGCCGCGCCCCCGTCCCGGCGCGGCGAGATCCCGCCGGACACCCTGCCCGGCGGGGCCTACGACCGGTACGTGGCGAAGCTGGCCGCCGAGGGCAGGTTCTCCGGCCGGGTGCTGCTCGCGCACCGGGGCCGGACGGTGCTGTCCCGCAGCTACGGGATGGCCGACGAGGAGAAGGGGATCCGCAACCACGAGGGCACGGCGTTCAGCCTCAGCTCGGCGGGCAAGCCGTTCTTCGCGGTGGCCGTGCTGCAACTGGCCCAGCAGGGCAGGCTCCGGCTGACGGACACGGTGGGCGATCATCTGACCGGCTTCGCCGCGGACGTCGCGGAGAAGGTGAACATCCACCACCTGCTGTCCGGCACCTCCGGGCTGGACGCGCCGGACGAGGACGTGCAGCGCGTCTTCCAGAGCCGCGACGAGGTGCACCGGTACTACGAGCAGCGGGCTCGCCAGGCGAGACTGGTGGGCGTCCCGGGCACTCCGAACACCGCCCACGCGGAGCCGGAGGTCACCATCTCCGCGCTGATCGTGGAGGCCGTCGCCGGTATGACGTACTGGGACTACGTCCAGGAGAACATCTTCGAGCGTTGCGGCATGACCGGCTCGGGCTTCTTCACCCGGCCGCAGTGGCTGACCGACCGGCACATCGCGCACCCCTACATGAAGGTGGCCGACGGCAGCGTGGTGGACGCCCTCCGCAACCTGGACAAGGGCAGCCCGAACCCGTACGTGCTCGGCAAGAACCCGGGCCGCGCCTTCATCGACGCCCCCGGTGACGGCGGCTTCGCCACCGCGCCGGACCTGGCCCGGTTCGCGCACGCCCTGGGCGACGGCACCGTGCTCGACCGTCCCTGGGCCGATGTGCTCACCGCGCCCAAGCTCCCTCACGGGCCGGCGTCGTTCGGCGCGTACGGGATCCCGATCAGCATCGTCGGCGGCCAGTGGATGTACCAGCGCGCGGGCGGCAACCCCGGCGTCGGCGCCAACTGGAGCATCTACCCGTACACGGGCTGGGTCGGCGTCATCCTCACCAACCGCGACGTCGACGGCGCATCGCTGGTCGACATCATGGGCCAGGAGATGAAGGCCGTCACCGGAGCGGAACCCAGCCCGGGCTCAGGCGGCTGACCGGCCTACCGCAGCCCGTGGGGCCGCGCGTTCCGCCAGGCGCGGTCGAAGAGGGCGGGGACGGGGCCGGACGGGACGGCGGCCATGTTCGCCAGGGAGCGGCGCTCGTCCGCCAGCGGCATCAGGCGGATCTTCGGCACCTCGATGGGGAGGCGCGGCGCCTTGTACTCGCGCCATGCGCCGGGCACGAACAGCGAGCGCCCCGCACGCGCCCGGGTGGCGTTCAGCACGAGCCCCGAGTCGCCGAGTTCGGCCGCCGCCGCCTTGAACCGGGCGGGCTTCCAGCCGGTCCACTCCTTGACGTTGCGGTCGGACGGGTCGGGCAGGGCGAGCAGCATCAGGTAGAGGGCCGCCGCGTCCTCGCCCAGCCGGTGGGTCTCCGCGCATTCCTCCACCAGGTGCGGCGCCGAGCGTGCCGGGTGCTGCTCCCAGCCCGGCGCCAGGTCCGCGTCGGCGGCCAGGTGCGCGCCGAGCGCGGCGAAGTCGTCGCTGAGCAGCAGGCGCAGGTCCGCCAGTGCGGGAAGCCCGGAGGCGCCGGGCACCACCTGGGACGGCAGGGTCGCGTCGTAGTAGTCGTCGAGGGCGTCGAGCAGCGGGTCGTCCGGCCCCTTCACCGCCGCCGGATCGACCCGCACGTGGGTGAGGCGGAAGACGTCGTCCTCGACGAGCGTGACCGCCGGGTGGGCGGTGAGCACGTCGGTGGGCGGCGGGTCGCCCATCAGGTGGTTGCTCTGCAGCGAGAACAGGGTGCGCGGACCGGCGGCCTCGCGCAGCCGGGAGATCGCGGCTCCGATCGCGGGGCGCAGCGGATCGCCGGCGGGGGTCCGGTAGGCGAGCCAGGCGGCGACGCGCGGCAGGGCGAGCGGGTCCGGTTCGCCGGAGAAGGCCGGGGTGTCCGCGAGGCAGTCCGCGCCGGCGGCGACGCGGCCGATGAGCGCCCACGGCCGCAGGAGCGGCCGGCCGCTCCGCCACGGCCACGGGGCCTGCAGGCCCGCGCGTGGCAGCGGAGCCTCGCCCTTGGGCTGGGTGATCTCCTTGAGCGCGCGGGGCAGCAGCTCGGCGGGCACGGGGAACGGGCCCTCCGACCGCTCCGAGCACCACGCGAGGGCGCGGTCGACCGCCGGGCCCGACGTCCACAGCTCTTCCGGGTCGTCCGGCAGGAGCCGTTCGTAGAGCCCGGTATAGAACTCGGCCGGACGCAGGTCCCTGAGGCCCTCCTTCACCTGGTCCGTCCCCGAGTTCCACCCCGAACCGAAGTGGACCAGCCGGACGGGGTCGTCCCCGCCCAGCTGGTACGGCGCGGACAGGAACGCCCCTTGGAGCACCACGGACGCCTCGGCCTTCGACAGGCCCGTCCTCTCCGCGAACGCGGCCGCCAGTTCAGGGCTGATCTGGGGGCGATCCCGTTCGCGCCAGAGCTCACTGAAACGTGCGAACCAGGCGCCGGAGCGCACCGGCTCCAGTACGCAGGCGTCGAGCAGACGTGCACCGGCCGCCGCCAGCGGGCCCTCCTCGGAGAACTTCCCCTCGGGCGCGTACTCCAGGAGCAGCCGCTCCGGGGGCGTCCCATGCTGGGCGCTCACCACCAGGGCGACGGACGTGGTCGTGCGGAACGCCATCCCAGGGGTGGCCTTGCCGCCCTTCGCGTCCTCGGGCAGTTCGCAGCGCACCACCCGCCAGCGGCCGGGCTCGCCCGACACGAAGGGGTAGGTCCCGTAGGCGGCCGGCCTCTGGTACGAACGCGCCCTCGACCTTGAGGGGACGCCGGTGTACGCAGCGGTGTTGACATGGTTCGGCCGGAGTTCCAGGCCGATCAGTTTGCCGGCGAACCTGCCGCTCGGCGTGCCCATATCGCCGTCCCAGACGGGCGTGCCGGGGCCCGCCAGGTCCATGAGCCAGCCGCACTGCCGCACGACCGGGTCGGCGTCCTTCGCCGGGGGCGCCTCCTTCGGTTCGTCTCCCGGAGTGAAGCGGCGGACGAGGCGGTCCAGCCCGACCTTGCAGTTGACCGCCGTGGCCAGCGAGAACGCGACCTTGTCGAAGGTGGCCCTGTCCTGCTCCCTCAGCTCCGGCAGCGCCTTGGACAGGGCCAGGAAGTTCGGCCCCGACACCGAGCCGTTGAGGTAGGTGGGCTCCAGGAGCGTCATCAGCTCCTCGGCCCGCTCGCGGGTGAACCCGTCCGGCAGGTCGGCCATGAGCAGCGCCATGACGTCCACCGCCGCGAACTCGCGCGCCGCGTCGGCGTTCTTGAGCATCCGGTCCACCACGTCGCCGACGTGCACGAACCGGCCGAGCAGCATCCGCAGCCCGTGCAGGTCGACGCCCTCGCGGAGCAGGGCGCGCTCGCGGGCGCACCACGCGCGCAGCTCCTCGTGGCCGATCGGGTTGTCGAACAGCGCCGGGAGGCCCTTCCACCCCTTGGTCTGGTGCGGCTCGTACCAGGTGTTGGACGCGCTGTCCCCGACGGTCATGTCGAGGTCGCCCCGCACCCGGGCGCGCAGTTCCCGCGCGAACCGCCCGTCCGCCAGGACGTGGCGCAGCTCGGGACGGCGCGCGATCACTAGGTCGGGCAGGTACGCGGGGCCGAGGCGCTCCGGCGGATCCGCGACGGGCACGCCGCGCTCCAGCAGCATGTCGATGATGTCCAGGGGCGTCCTGCGGCGGCCGATCTCGTCGATCCGCCAGAAGCGGAAGTCGACCGGCACCCCGTCGGCCGCTAGCCGCGGACTGATCCGCTCGGCCACCTCGAAGAGCTCTTCGGGCGCGCCGTTCCAGTAGTCGGGCCCCTGCACGCAGTCGACCAGCCACTTGGCGGCGTACCCGCGTTCCAGGCCGGGGACGTCCCCGGCCAGCATCGCCAGGGCGCCGCTGCGTTCGAGCAGCCTCAGCCACAGCGCTCCTCGGGCCGGCCCCGGCGGGCGCAGGCCCAGGACCTGCCGCCCCGCCTCCTGCCCGGCCACCCAGTCCATGGCGCGGCCCTTCAACGCGTCGTCCCAGAACGCTTCGTCGCGCAGCGACACCTCGCCCGCCGTGAAGACGCGCCGCAGGAACACCGCGAGCTCCTCCTCGGGGTCCAGCTTCACGGCCTTGGCGAGCTTGCGGAGGTCGGCGGGGAGCTGCGGGTAGACGTCGCCGCCGGTCTCGACCCGCTGGGCCACCACCTCGCGGAAGCGGTCCAGGCCCTCCGGCGTGGCCGCGCCCTTGGCGGCCAGCTCGCGCGCCCACGCCCGCAGGACCGTCGCGGACACGACACGCGCGTGCTCTTCGTAGCGGGCGGCGAGCCACTCCGGGTCGGGACGGAGCGCCAGCGTCCGCTCCAACTTGCGTGCGCGGCCGAACCAGGCGCCGGCCAGATCAGGCTCGTCGTGGGTGAGAGCGGCGTCGGCCACCGCGTCCAGCAGGGAGATCAGGAGGCCGGGCGTGCTCTCCTCCAGACCCGCCAGGATCTCCTCCACGGCCGGCTTGTAGAAATAGTGCCAGCGGCCGGTGGTGGCCTCCAAAGCGTGGACCTTCTCCACCGCGAGCCGCTCCGCGTCGGGGTGCGCCGCGATGACGCGCTCGGGGAACGGGATCACGTCGCCGTGGGGGTCGTGCAGGCCGGTCTCGAACAGGCTCTCGGGCTCCCATCCGTCGACCGCCATCAGCATGTCGCGGTAGCGGACGGCCGGCTCGCAAAGCACCTGGGTGAGTCTGCGGTCGTCAGGGCCGACGTAGGTCCGCGCGCACAATCCGCCTTCGACCGGCCCGGTGGTGAGCGTGACTCCCGCTTCGTCGAGCGCCTCCGCCCAGAACGGGTCGGCGTCTGCCAGGGCGCGAGGAACGGTGATCCCTTCAGCCGCCCACGAGCGCGCCGCTTCGCCGCACTGCTCCTCGTGGCGCTTCAGGTACCGCCGCACCGTGAACATCGCGGTCAGGCCGGGCGCGCCCCCCATCTGCCCGGGAAGCTCCTTGAGCTTCCGCCCCCGGGGATTGCGGTAGACGATCTCAAGATCGTCCGTCAGTTCCGCCGTGTACCCGCCGGCCTCGATCCGCCACCCCATACGCCCCGCAGCCCCCATCTCGATCTTGACGGGCCAGCGTACGCACGATGACCGACATCGGCCACCGAACCCGAGGGCGGCAGGGGCCGGTCAGGGGCGGCGGCTCTCCCAGCCACGTCCCGTCGCGGGCGTTCCGCGCAGTCGCGGAACCGGCGCCGGTGCACACCACATCCCGGTCGCCAACGCTCCGCCTGGCGGCGAACAGCTCCTGTGGTCTCCATGAGCGCCGGGCGCGATAGACCTACTCCCGGCGACCGGGGCTTGAAATTGCGGATGTGCGCCATGGTTTCATCGTGGCGGTTCCCCTCGGTGCCACCCTGGCGGCCACCGCTCGGGATCGCTGCGACGCAATTGGAGGACTCCGTGAATGGCAGCTCGATGCCGGCCGCTCGAACTCAGAACCTGCGCGCGCTGGAGGGCCGTTTCGTTCTAGAGCGAGTGTCCGACGCCCGCACGGTCGCCCTCGAATCCGACCTGCTCGCGCTCGTGCTCGGTCCGGATGGAGGCGCGGCGATGCGGCGCGACGACACGGCCGAGGACGCTTGGGCAGCGCTGTGGAACGGCGATGACGCGCACGACCCGGAAGCGACAGGGATGCTCAGCGCCATCGTCGCGCCGCTCGCCGCCGGTGAGATCCCTGTCTGGACCGCCGCGAGCTACGACGGCGACCTGGTGCTCGTCCCGGCCGACCGGCTTGAGGAAGCCGTCGGCGTACTCCGTCGGGCCGGTCACCAGGTGGCCGTATGACTGGACGCGCTGGAGCCCCGGGGCGAGTCGCCGGGGCTCCATGACTCGTGACCGCGTTACTGCTGCTTGAGGCCAGTCAGCAGTGTGCGGAACGCGGCTGGAGCGAGGAGGAGCCTTGGTCCGTCTGGGTCTTTGGAATCCCGCACACCCACGCCTTCAGCGAGGGCGGCAAGTTCGATGCACGCTCCACCCTGATCGTTGCTGCGACTTGCTTTTCGCCAGGTCACGCCGTCCATCGTTCCATCGCCTTTCGTAGGAAGTCGCGACTGCTGTCGGCGCTCAATGCACGTGCCTGCAGCTCCGCGAAAGCACTAATCACGTGCAAGATATCCTGTGTATCGTCAGATGTGAGGCCGCCAGGCGAGGTCTCCAAGTAGACTAATTCCTCCCGTGTCGACTGGGTAGCGATGTTGAACGAACCGGAGACGCCACGGTAGTAGGCGATCGGGGCAACTTGGATGCTGATGTGGTCTTGCTCTGACATCTTCAGCAGATGGTCACACTGACCTCGCATCACCTCTGGACCGCCCACCTCCCGCATGAGCACGCTTTCGTCCATGACCACGATGAGTCGGGGCGGCGCCTCGCGGAACAGGATTTGCTGCCGACTGAGACGTCCATCAAGAGTGGTTTCGGAGAGAAGGAGGACGCGGGCGTACTCCTTCGTCTGCAGAAGGCCGGGCACGAAGGTTGCCTCGTAGGCGCGGAGGAGGTCGGCTGTTGCTTCGGCTTCCGAGTAGTCGGCGAAGAACTTCGGGTAGCTCGCCGCGCGCAGGTGCTTGGTCCAGACCGTCGTGAGCTGGTCGCCTGTGCCTAAAGCCTGGTCCAGACGCTGGGCGAAGTCGTTGCGACAGCGGGTGTTGCCGCTCTCGACCTGCGAGACGTACGAGGGCGTCACCGATATGCGGTTGGCGAGCTCTGTCCGGGTGATGCCGACGTCTTCGCGCAGGCGCCTGACTTCCGCGCCGAAAGCCTTGAGGGCGGGGGACGGCTTGCGCTTGGCCATGACGGGACCTCCAGTGGCTCTGAACTGGAATTAAGTGATTTTGAGTCCTCGGTGTGCGTCCAGGGGCTTGCATCGTCACATTACGCCTTGGAGTGGATTCTATGCGGGGAGTTACCGGAAGTCGGAGGTGATCGTTAATGGAGTGCCCCGCGGAGATCGTGGTGCCGGTCAGGGCCGAGTCGGTGAAGGTGGCCCGGGATTGGATCGGGGCCATTCTGGGGGAGTGGGGGCAGGACGCCTATGTGGCGAAGGTCGTGGTGTCAGAACTGGTGACGAACGTCTTGCAGCACACCAGGAGCGCGACCACGACCGTGCGGGTCGTCCAGGCGGACAGGGGAACGGTCGTGGAGGTCTTCGATTCCTCCAACGCCCTGCCGGTGCCGGGCACGGCGAACCTGCTGAGCGAGGGCGGACGTGGGCTGGCGATGCTGGACGTCCTCGTCAAGGAATGGGGTACGCAGCCACTCGGAGGCGGTGGGAAGGCCGTGTGGGCGCTGCTCCCTGAAAGCATGTCGTGAACGAGGCCGACGCACTGGTTTCCCTACGCGAACGTTACTCGTCCTGGGAAATCTCCCTGAACCATGGTATGTGGCAGGCTAAGGGGCCCATTCTCATCCGTTCGTCTTCCCTGAGCCTTCTACAAGCGGCGATGGACGGTGAACCTCTGTTCCCCTCTCGCCTGGCAAAGGAACGGGTCCGTGTAGGGACGAACGGATCCTCAACGCCGCAACCGGAGGTGCCATGCGGGGCGTTCGAACCAGGTCGCCGTCGTTGGTGGCGCGACGCCCTCCGAGTAATGCGTGTAGCCGTCCGGAAGCGGCGGGGAAGGCGCCTTGGTGTCACTGCCTGAAGAGGCAGTCAGCGGCGTCCTGCTTGGAGGAGGGTGCGCGCCGAGTACTTCGACGGCCATGGGGAGTTGCGGGCGATGTCGAGCACGTTGCTGCGCTCGGTGTCCTGCCCGCGTCCTTCGAGGAACGCCTTGGAGGTCGCGGGCTCGACAAGGGCCTCAACGGTCGCCTGGAAGCGCGTGCCGATGAGCACTCCGGCGGCGCCCAGGCCGGCGGCTCGTCCCGCCTCCTCCAGATCGCAGACCTGCACGACCAGCAGGGCGCCTGCCCGGCGGACGTGCTCCGCGTACGGGCTCGGATCAACCAAGGACGGCATCACCGCCGTGGGCGCATGGCTCATCGCCAGATCCACCGCGTCGAGATCGATGCTCCAGGTCAGGAATCCGATGCCCCACGGCTTCCCGGTGGCCGCGAAGATCGGCGCCTCGCGCGCCAGCCGGTCGGCGTCTCCGTTCGGGAGGGCAGGGACTGGACGGTGTCAGCCGATTCGACCATCGAAACGACCTGGTCTGGCACGGATCACTTGAGGCTGCGGCGGGCCGTCCGGTTGGCGACATGACAGGGCTTGGGCACTTCTAGGCCGCTAGCATGATGGATCTCGAATGGTCACAATTTTAAGGACGTGCCTCGTGTCTGAGATGTCTGGTGCAATGAGCTTGCAGGTAGTCGTCGAGGGCGCAGAGGCCGAATCCCAAGCTTTGGGGTTGTGCGACTGGCTTGGTTCGGAGGATGAGCTGCGAGGGCGGGTCCGGCCTCGGCGGCGGGCACCGGAGCCGGGAGAGATGGGCGCGTCGGTTGAGTTGCTGACGGTGGCGTTGGGCTCCGGTGGCGCGGTGGCGGTGCTGATGCAATCGGTGTGCACCTGGCTTACCTCTCGCGGTGCCGATGTCAAGGTCACCGTCAGCGCCGCTGACGGGCGGCGTATCGAGCTGGACATCCGTCGTGCCGCGGACCCGGCGGCGGTGCTGCGCGAGGTGGCGGAACAGTTCCCGGCGGCTGACGAGCGGCATAGTGAGTCGTAATCCGTTCCCGGACGGCAGGGGCAGTCGGGCGGTACTCATCGGGGCAGGTGCCTTCCGCGACCCGGAGTTGCCTGACATCCCGGCTGTGCGCACGAATCTTGAAGACCTGCACCAGGTGCTGACGCATCCCGTACATGGCCTCCTCGCCGCCGAGCATTGCCAGGTATTGGCCGACCCCGCAGACCAGGCCGCTGTCGGCATCGCTTTGACCGCCGCTGTCCGCGAGGCGGAGGATCTGCTGCTGGTCTATTACTGCGGACACGGGGTCCTCGACGACACCGGAGTGCTGCACTTCGCTCTGACCGGCACGGATGCCGAGCAGGTCGGCTTTTCCGCTGTCCACGTCGACCTTGTCAAACGCATGGTCGGCAGCGCTCGCGCCAAAGCCCGCGTGCTCCTGCTGGACTGCTGCTTCTCCGGCCAAGCGGTCACGGTCATGAGTAGGCGGAAGAGCCTCGCCCTGGTGCAACTTGACCTGACGGGCACCTATACCTTGACGTCCACGCCTGCCACCGCCCTGTCTCACGCCCCCCTCGGTGCCCGGAACACCGCCTTCACCGGAGCGTTGCTGGACGCACTGCGCACGCCCGGCCCGCTCACCCTGGATCAGATCCACCACCACATCGACCGGGAACTCACCGGCCGAGGCCTCCCCCGCCCGCAACGCCGCTCCGTCGGCGCCGCCGGACACCTCACCCTGACACGGGGGCCGGTCAAACCCCCGCCCCCATCCGTACCCGCTCCCGTGCGGCCTCGAAAGAAGCCGCCGAGCGCCAGGGCGAGGACCGGCCGTGCCCTGCTCGCGATGTTGCCGCTCGCCCTGCTCCAGGGCAGCACCCACGTATCCGAGGTGCCAGACTCGTTCCTCGATGCCACGCACGTTGTGGCGGGAGTCTGGGAGGACGAAGGAAATCGCAATAACGAAGCGGCTTCGGGCTTCAACGAAGACGTGACCAGGAAGTTGCTTGATCTTGCCGGCTTCGAGGGAGGTGTCACCTTCACGAAGATTGCGCGAGCAGAGGCGATCTCCTCGCTGGAGAGGCGCAGTGTCGACATCGCCGGCACGCTGGGCATAACACAAGCCAGAGAAAGGCAAGTCGACTTCGTCGGACCGCTCGCATCCTCGCGACTCGGCGTACTGGTTCGCCGCGGGGAAACAGGTATCAAAAATATATCTGACCTTTCCGGTCGGCGTGTTTGCAGTATTTATGGTTCGATAACATCCGACGAGTTGACGAAGGTTGTCAGGAGCGTGCGCGTTCCCAAGAGTGGTCTTGGTGACTGCCTTGCTGCTCTGTTGGCGATGAAAGTGGACGCGATCGCCGGAGACCGGTTGACGCTCGCCGGCATGGAGTTAGCGGATCAGCAGCGCATCACATTCATCGAGGGGATCAGGTTCGGCCAGCGCTTCTCCACGGGATTCGCGATGGCCAAAGGTGATCACGATGCCTGCGAACGCCTCCGAACCGCCTTGCAGAACTATGTCTTCAGCGAGGATTGGCGGAACCGCTTCAGCGAACGCCTGCCCTCGAAGCAGGATCTTCTCGAAGCGCAACCCACTATGGAGGAGATCAACGAGAAGTCCTGCCGAGCAGGCGGAGCAGATTGAGCGGCTCGCCCGTCCGGTGGCGGACGAGGTGAAGCCGAGCGGGCGAAGAACGGTGCGGGCGCCCGCAGCGGACGCCGAGTGGGAGACCGGGCAGGCGGGGGTCAGTTGTGGGTGTTGGTCTGGATCTCGCTGACGACCAGGGGGGTGGGCTCGGAGGTCATGGTGTAGTCGTCGAGACCGCCGCCGCAGGGGGCGCCCGTGCAGGTCCAGGCGAGCTTCCAGGTGATCGTCGCGGTGATCTGCCAGGCGCCGCCCGGCTGGCCCGTGGAGGAGCGCCTGTAGGTGTAGCCGCAGGTCTTCCCGGTCTTGCTGCCCGCGTCGTCGCAGGTGATCTGGGTCTCGCCGAGGTTCCAGGCGACGGACGAAGGGGTCGCCGTCGCCTGGACGGTCACGCCGCCCTCCTTGATCGGGTCGGTCTGCACGACGGTGAAGCCGTCCACCCAGAGGTTCGTCCGCAGCCGGACGTAGGTCTTGTCCTTGGGGGCCGTGTAGGCGGTCGGCACGGGGAACGGGGCCGAGGCCCTGGCCCGCAGCATCATCGTCCAGACGTCGGGCGGCTGGGCCGCGGGCGGCGCGTTGCCTCCGGGGCCGTCGACGCCGTCCACGGCCTGGTTGTCGGTCAGGCCCTCGGGGTCGGGCGGGGCCACCGGACCGCTGACGCCGCCCGATCCGCCTCCGCCGTTTCCTCCGCCGTTTCCGCCGCCGCGTCCGCCGGTGACGCCGGACAGGTTGCAGTCGAGGCCCTGGTTCGCGACGCCGCAGCCGTCGGCGAAGGCTTCGGCCGGGGCCGCGAAGGTGAAGAGAAGGGCTGCCGCCACGGTGATTCCCGACGCCACGCGGCGCCGGGTGGGGGTGTGAGACATCGCGTGTCCTCTGGGGGATGTCAGCATGTGCGGTCCCGGACGGAAGCGGCGACCTTCCAGGAATCACCGTCGTACTGGACGGTGTAGCGGTAGAGGTAGGCGCCGCCCTTGCCTCCGCCCGTCCGCTTGCCCGTCTTGGCGGAGAAGCGGTAGCCCGCGACGGTGTTGACGCAGTCGATGAGGTAGACCTTCGAGCGGTCCTTGGAGACCGCGTAGACCCGGGGGTTCAGGGTCTTCGCGAAGCGCCAGATGTGGCCCTGGGCCTTGGTGGCCTCGACGTCGTCGGTGACCTCGGTGAGGAGGGGGTCCATGGCGACGTCGGCGAGGCCGGCGGGGTCGTTCTTCTCGTAGGCCTGCTGGTAGGCGGCCTGGTAGGCGCGGTAGCGGGCGAGGACCGTCTTGAAGAGCTGGTCCGTCGAGACCGCGGTGGGCGTGGCAGCGGGAGTGCCGCCGGTGTCGAACCGGCCGTTGGGGGACAGTTCGCCGCCGGCCGAGGAGCCGGACGAGCCGCATCCGGCGGCGGTGCACACGGCGAGGACGGCCGTCAGGCAGGCGGCGCGGCGAGGCCCCAGAGGGGAGGAACGAATGCGCATCGCCATCCCTGAGCGGCAGCAGACTACGGGCCCAATACGCGCGAAAGCTTACAGAGATGCGTGGGGCGAGAAAAGGGATTCGTTGCGTCCCGCTTGACCTCGACCTTGCTTGAGGTAGCAGGGTTCTGGTGAACGCGCTGATGGAAGGAGCCGGATATGCGTGCTGTGTGGTTGAGGGAGTTCGGCGGGCCGGAGGTCCTGGTCGTGGGTGACGCGCCCGATCCGGTGCCGGGCGAGGGACAGGTGCTGGTCGAGGTCGAGTTCGCCAACATCACGTTCGTGGAGACGCAGATGCGGTCGGGCACCGGGCCGTCGCCGGTGCGGTGGGAGCCGCCGGTGATCCCGGGCAACGGGGTCGGCGGCGTGGTCACGGCGGTCGGGGACGGGGTGGACGGGACGCTCGTCGGGCGGCGGGTCGTCAGCAGCACCGGCGGCACCGGCGGCTACGCGCAGAAGGCCGCCGTGGACGCGAAGGGCCTGTTCGAGGTGCCGGACGGTCTGGCGCTCGACGACGCGGTGGCCCTGCTCGCGGACGGGCGCACGGCGACGATGATGACGCGCGCGGCCCGTCCCGGCGAAGGCGAGCGCGTCCTGGTGGAGGCGGCGGCCGGCGGGGTCGGGACGCTCCTCGTCCAGCTCGCGAAGGCGCGGGGGGCGACGGTCGTCGCGGCCGCGAGGGGCGCGCGGAAGACGGAGCTGGCCATGCGGCTGGGCGCGGACGAGGCCGTCGACTACGGCGAGCCCGGCTGGGCGGAGAAGACCGGGCCGGTGGACGTGGTGTTCGACGGGGTGGGCGGGGACGTGGCCCGCGAGGCATTCGGCCTGCTCAGGAAGGGCGGGCGGATGGTCAGCTTCGGGCTCGCGAGCGGGGAGTGGGCGGGCATCCCCGAGGAGGACGCGAAAGAGCGTGGTGTCACGCTCCTCCGGCCCGCGGCCACGCCGGAGGAGATGCGGGAGTTCACCGAGCACGCGTTGCGCGAGGCGGCGGCCGGACGGCTCAAGCCGGTGGTCGGGCAGCGGTTCCCGCTCGACCGCGCGGCCGACGCGCACGCCGCGATCGAGTCGCGCGGGACCGTCGGCAAGACCCTCCTGGAGGTCAGCCGACCCTCCTGAGGAACGCGATCAGCGAGCGTTCGTAGGCGGCCGGGTCGACGTTCCACGACTCGGTGTGGTCGCCCGGCGTGGGGATGTGGGTGACCGTGCCGGGCGGCGCCTTCCTGGCGAAGGCGAAGGCGGGGCCGTTGGCGACGGTGGAGTCGTCCTCGGTGGTGAACATGAGGACGGGCGTACGCAGGTGGGGCGCGAACCGGCGCATGTCGAAGTCGGTCAGGTCGATGCCGATGCGCCACTGCAGGACGCGCTTGGCGACGCCGGTCATGAAGCCGGGCAGATGGCGGGCGTCGCCCTGCTTGTCCAGGGTGGCGTTCCAGTCCAGGACGGGGGAGTCGAGCACGACCCCGCGCACGAACGACGGGTCCCGCTGCAACGTCGTCATCGCCATCGCGCCGCCCATCGACCATCCGTACAGGACGACGCCCGTCGCGCCGTGCGCGCGTGCGTAGCCCATGGCGGAGACGACGTCGTGCCACTCCTTGTCGCCCAGATGGTTGCGGCGGTCCTGCGACGGGGGCGCGCCCACGTCGTTGCGGTAGGCGATGGACAGCATCGGCATGCCCAGCGAGTGGACGGTGCGCATGACGCGGAACGTCTCGGCCTTGTCGGCGTTGCGCCCGTGGACGCCGATGACCCAGGTGCCCTTGGAGGACGTCCCCGGGACGAGCCACGCCGGCATGGGCCCGACCTCGGACGGATACGTGACGTCCTGGAACGGCAGCCCGAGCGCCGTCTTCGGGTCGCCGTCGTACATCCAGTGGTCGATCATCGCGGGGGCGTCCTTCACGAGGGCGCCCTCCACGGGGGACACCTTCCGGACGACGTGCCTGTCGTTCCCCCCGACGACGGGCCCGAGCAGGGCGCGCCCGCCCTTCCAGACCAGGGCCCAGGCGCCGGGGCGCTCCGTTCCCGGCTCGCGGGGCAGCGTGACGGTGCCGTTGCCCGCGTCCTCAATGGTCAGCGGGTACTCGGCGGAGTGGTCGACCTCGATGGCGACGCCGGCGAAGTACCAGCCGATTCCGCCGACGAGCGCGCACAGGAGCGCGGTGATCGTGACGACCGCCGACATCAGCGGGCGGGCGCGGCGGCGCCGGCGGCGCGGCGGGCCGGGGGTCGCCGGGACGGATGACGCTGGGGCTGCGGTGGACACGACATACGAAAGTAGCCTCCCGCGAGCGTCGCCAGTGCCCGGGGCGGCGCGCAATACATCGACCGGTGCGGTTAACCTGCCGATCAGGTGCCATAGGGGGAGCCATCGGGACGGAGGGACGCGCGGTGACGGGCCAGGACGACCGCGTCGCGGAGCTCGAGGGCCGGGTCGCCGAGTCCGCCCGGCGGCTGGCCCCGCCCGGCTGGCGGCGGCTCGACCTGCACTGCGCCGCGACCGTCGCCGACGACCTCGTCGCGCTGGCGGTGCTGACGGGCGAGGGCCGGATGGACATGTCCGGGGACGTCCCGGACGAGCTGACCGGCCTGCTGACGGACCTGCGCCGCGCCCACTACCGGCCAGAGCGGGGCACCTGGTTCTCGATGGTCATGATCATCGAGCCGGGTTCGGCGTGCCCGCTCTACAACCGCGAGTTCGACCCGCTGTGGGACCCGCCGCTCCCGGCGGAGTCCTGGCGGCGCGACCAGATCGTCATGCCGAGGGACGGCGACGCCGTGCCGGGCTGGCTGCGCGACCGGCTGGAGGGCCGCGAGCCCGCCGCCCCGTCCGCGCCGGACCCGGCGCCGATGGACCCGGTCGAGCAGGCGGAGCTGCTGTCGGACCGGCTCTCCACCCTGATCGCCTGCCACGCGCCTGGGCTGTGGGAGCGGGTCTCCGGGTATTACCAGGCGGTCGGCGGGCGTGCCGAGATGCCCCCGCTGACGTGCCGTCAAGCCACCGGCGCCCAGACGTCCTGGACGGCGCCCGCCGCCGTCGCCGCGCTGCTCGAACGGCTCCGCGCCGGGACGCGGGCGTTCCAGGGCTCCACCTGGTCCCGGATCGACTTCGAGGTCCTGTACGACGACGGGGCCGTCCGCTGCCGCGCGAGCTTCACCCACGACGACGAGCCGCACCCCCGGCCCGCGGCGGCCGCCGGAACGCCGCCCCTGGCCCGGCCGGGGCTGCGCCGGGCCAGGATCTTCGACCACGCGGGCCCGGACGGGAGCCGTCCCGCCGTGTCGCGCCCGCCCGTCCCGCCGGACGAGGCGGGACGCGTGGCCGAGTACCTTCGGCGGGCCCCGACCGTCATGGCCGCGCGCTCGAACGCCCCCGACCGGCTCGACCCGTCGCGCGGCGCGGCGGTGCCGCTGACCTTCCACACCGACGGGACGTGGGTGTGGTCGAGCGCGGTGGCCTACTACCTGAGCGAGCACGGCGTCCCGCCGGAACCCGAGCTCGTCGCGCACATCAGGGCCAACGGGTTCCGCGTCCCCGACGTCGACGACGACACCATGAACGCCGCGAACGCCGCCGTCACCGGACGCGCCGCGCCCGAACGCGTCCCGAGCGAGCCCGACTGGGCGGGGACGCTCCAGCACCGCCTCGACCAGCTCCGCGTCGACCGCGCCGCCTACCGCGTCAACGACGTGGCCGAGGGGGTCTGGTGCCTGACGTCCCGGCCGGGCCGCTGGTCGGTGTTCCAGATGCGTGACGGCGAGCGCCGCAAGGAGGCCGTCTTCGACGACGCCGAGCAGGCGTCCGCGCACCTGCTCGGGCGGCTGCTGCTCGACCCGCGCCACACCGCCGGCGACGGGCCGTTCGCGCCGCTCAAGGGGGAGCCGCCCCTCTCGCTGCTGCGCGACCGCCACGTCATGGAGCTGGCGGCGGGAACGGAGGTGGACCGCTACGGCGCCCCGGACGGCAACGTGGCGTACGCGGCGCGCACGCCGTATCCGCAGCGGTCGCTGCCGCCGGAGTGGCGGGACCGCCCGTACCGCGTCTACCGGTTGCGGCGGCCCATGGAGACCCTGACCGGGAAGGCCGTCCCGTGGTTCGGGCAGCCGGGCGGCGGGACGGCGCACGTGTTCCGGCGGTCGATGGCCGACCTGGTCGCCGACGGCAGCATCGTCGAGGTACCGGGCGGCTGACCGGGCGGCGGTTCAGGCCTGGCCGATCGCGGAGACGAGCCCGAGCGCCAGCACCAGGTCGAGGTGGATGAACGTCTCCAGCTTCGCGCCCGGCGGGACCTCCGGGTCGGCGGCGAGGCGGTCCAGGACGGCGAGCGCGGCGGGGCTGCCGAGGTCGTCGGCCAGCGCGGCCTCGGCCTCGTTCGCGTACTCGCGGTTCATCGGGCGTCCCGGGGACGTCGCCCACTCGGCGACCTTGCCACGCCACGCGTCGAGCCGCTCCGCGGCGGCCGACAGCCTCTGCGCCGACAGCTCCAGAGGCTCCCGGTAGGGGACTTCCAGCATCGCCAGGCGGGCGATCAGCGGGTCCGGCGACGTCCCGGTCTCCTGCGGGACGGCCAGGCACAGCGCGTCCCTGTCGGCCGTCTCGGACACGTAGACGTCGGCGTCCGGGAGAACGTCGTCCCGTGCCTCGAACGGCTGGACGTTGTAGTCGTCCAGGCCCGTCGCGGCTCCGGGCGTGCTCACGACCAGGACGCGGCGCCCGGCCCGTTCGGCGACCCGCCGCAGCAGGTCGGCGACGACCGCGCGGCGGTGCGCGCCGTCCACGACCTGGACGCGCAGCCCGCGCCCGGCGGGCAGCGCCTCGGTCCGTCCCGTCCGGTGGTCGTGGAGCCGCAGCATGCCTCCCACCCTAGGGCGGCGCCTACAGCGGGAGGTCGGCGGCCATCGGCCCGAACGGCGTCGGCCCGAACGGCGTCGCCGCGGCGCCGTCCGAACGGCGGACGGCCGCGAACCGCAGCCGGACGTAGTCGGCGACCCACCCCGACTCGCGGCGCAGCGCGGGCGCGGCGAGGTCGTTCACCCGATCGAGCAGCGGGTCGACCAGCTCCGGCGGGACGTCGGCCAGCGCGCGGGAGGCGTAGGCGCGGACCCAGTCGGCGGCGCCGTTCGGGCCCTCGGTCATCCGGGTCGGGCGGTCGGCGTGCTCCAGGAGCCGCAGCGTGAACCCGGCCTCCTCCAGCTTGGTCGCGTACGCGGCCGGCGACGGGAAGTACCAGGGCAGCTCGGGCTCGCCGAGGCCGAACACCCGCCACGCGGTCTGCATCGCGACGATCAGCTCGGCGCAGTTGCCCGCGCCGCCGAGCTCGCCGACGAACCGGCCGCCGGGGCGCAGCGCGGCGTGCACGCGCCCGATCACCGCGTCGGGGTCGCGGGTCATCCAGTGCAGGGCCGCGTTCGAGGCGACCGCGTCGAAGGACTCTCCCACGGTGAAGTCGTGGGCGTCGCCGACGACGAACGAGAGCCCGGGGTGCATGGCGGTCGCCTGCGCGACCATCTCGGGGCTGCCGTCGATGCCCAGCACCTCGGCGCCCCGCTCGGCGATCTCCGCGCTGAACGAGCCCGTGCCGCACCCGAGATCGATGATCCTCTCGCCGGGCTGCGGATCGAGCAGATCGACGAGGGGCGCACCGTGCGCGGACACATACCCGAAGGCGGAGTCGTACGTCGTCACGGCCCAGTTCACTGTCATAATTTATCGGACATCGCCCGATGGTGAGGTGGGGATGCCGTGGCGGACGTCACGTCCGAGATCCGCGTCGTCGGGGCCGAGGGCCCGGACGGCCTGACCCTGCGCACCTCCGGACTGGCCGCCAGGGGCCTCCCGGAACTGCGCGCCGGCGGGCTTCCGCCCTATCTGGGGCAGGGCTGGGCGCGCGTCCTCGCCGCGCTCGCGCAGCGCCTCGCCGCCACCGGGGAGATCCCGGACGAGCTCGCCCCCGGCGTCGAGATCCGCCTCACACCGGCGGACGACGGCACGCTGGCGCCCGTCCCGCCGCCGGGACGCGACCTCGCCGAGTGGCGCCGGGACATCCTGCTCCGGATGTTCCCCGAAGCCCGCGCCTGACGGGCCCCTTCCTAGAATCGGATTCTGACAGCCGGGCTGGAGAAGGGTGCGCAGGGTGCCGTACGCAGAGATCGAGTACGAGGTTCGGGACGGGATCGCGACCGTCACGCTCAACCGGCCGCAGAAGATGAACGCCTACACGTTCGTCATGCGCAACGAGATGCTCGACGTCTTCGACCGGATCGACGCCGACGACGACGTGCGCGCGGTCGTGGTGACCGGTGCCGGGCACGCGTTCTGCGCGGGCGCCGACCTGAGCGGCGGCGGCGACACCTTCGACAAGGACAAGTCCAAGGACATGTTCGCGGGGGAGGACGACGTCCTGGAGGACGGCACCCCGCGCGACGGCGGCGGGACGGTCGCGCTCCGCATCGCCCGCTGCCTCAAGCCCGTCATCGGCGCGTTCAACGGCGCGGCGGTGGGCGTGGGGGTGACCATGACCCTCCCGATGGACGTCCGGCTCGCGAGCGAGAAGGCCAAGTTCGGCTTCGTGTTCGCGCGGCGCGGGATCGTCACCGAGGCCGCCTCAAGCTGGTTCCTGCCGCGCCTGGTCGGCATCGCGCAGGCGATGGAGTGGGCCGCCACAGGCCGGATCTTCGACGCGGAGGAGGCCCTGGCGGGCCGCCTCGTCTCCCGCGTGTACGCGCCCGACGAGCTCCTTCCGGCCGCGTACGCGCTGGCGCGCGAGATCGCCGACAACACCTCCGCGGTCTCGGTCGCCGCGATCCGCCGCCTCATGTGGTCGGGCCTGTCCGCGCAGTCCCCGTGGGACTCGCACATCGCCGACTCCCGCCTCATGGCCTCGCTCGGCGGCGCCGCCGACGCCGTCGAGGGCGTCTCGTCCTTCCTGGAGAAGCGCGAGGCCGCCTTCCCGCTGCGCGTCAGCAAGGATCTCCCGCCCGAAGTCCCCGACTGGCCCCTCCGCTGAGGACCGCCCTTGCACACGAGCGCCAGGAGGCCGTCAGGACGCCCCCGGCAGATGGCCGCCTCCGGTCACCGGAAGGCCCGTCGCGCGGCGACAGGGGACGTCCTCGCCTGGCGCGGCCCCGATGACATGCGGGCGGTCCGGGCTGTCGCATGACGGAGGGAATCCCCCGGTGCGTCCCAAGGACGATCTTGATTTTCCGGACCATCGGGAAGCGTGTCTCATCGGTTACGGAGGGTATTAAGCCGCCCGAGGCAACACGTTACGGGGGTGCCTGGTGCGGATTAGGAATTGTGCCGTCATGGGCGCCGGACTCCTGCTCGCGGCCGGATGCAGCCACGCCGAACGGCAGGCGCGGACCGCCGGGGAGCACGGCGCGATCAAGGGCAGGGCCACGGCGGCACGGCCGTCGAGCCCGGCGCCGCCACCGCCCAGGAAGATCGACTGCGATCGGACGAAGTGCGTGGCGCTGACCTTCGACGACGGCCCCGGCCCCTACACGGCGCGGTTGCTCGACACCCTCAAGAAGAATGGTGTTCGCGCCACGTTCTTCATGCTCGGCGAGAACGTCGGCGCCCATCGCGACATCGTGCGCAGAATGGCCCTGGAAGGCCAGGAGGTCGCCAACCACACCTGGTCGCATCCTGACCTGACGACCCTGTCCTCCAGTGAGGTGCGGTCCCAGATCCAGCGCACGCAGAAGGCCGTCAAGGACGCCTCCGGCGTCACGCCCACGCTTGTCCGGCCGCCCTACGGGTCCACGAACAAGCGCGTCGAACACGCGATCGGGATGCCGCTGGTCCTCTGGAGCGTCGACACCCTCGACTGGCGGTACCGCGACGTCGCCCGCGACACGCGCGTCGGGGTCAAGGAGCCGAAGAGCGGCGGCATCGTCCTGTTCCACGACATCCACAAGCCGAGCGTCGACTCCATCCCCAAGGTCGTGGACGGTCTGCGCAAACGCGGGTTCACGTTCGTGACCGTCTCTGAGTTGTTCACCGGGCGGCGCCTCGCGCCGGGGACGGCCTACAGCGAGCGGACGGCGCCGCCCACGCAGGTCTCGGCGAGTCCGCCGCCGGCGCGACCGTCCGCGGGCCCCTCGTCCGGGAGCGGCGCCCCGGCGCCCGGCGCCCCGGCCCCCGGCTCTTCGGCGTCCAGGGGGCCCGTGCCCGGCGCCCCGGAGTCCGGTGGCCCCGTCCACCCGGCGCCGAGTGGCCTGGCCCCCGCCCCGCCCGTCTCGCCCAGCCCCTGACCCGCCCCCTTCAGGGCGGCGGGGTTCCTGGGCCGGCTAGTGGCGGCCGCCCGCGCCAGTGCCGCCCGGACGCTCGCGCAGCAGGGCCAGGGTCGGCAGGAGCGTGGCGGCCAGGGTCAGGGCGAGCGCGGCGGCGATCACCGTGGCGAGGATCCACGGGGAGCCGTGCGGGACGGGCGCGTCCAGGACGCTCAGGCTCAGCGGGACCAGCGTCGCCGCGGCGACCAGCGCTCCCGCGGCGAGCCCGGCCGCGGTGACCAGGACGGCCTCCACCGCCATCATCCGCAGGATCTGCCGGCGGGCCGCGCCGACCAGGCGCAGCAGCCGGAACTGGCGGCGCCGCTCGCCGACGGCGAGGATCTGGGCGTTGACCAGCGCGATCGCGGCGTAGCCGACGACCACGGCCAGCACCAGCCAGGACATCCACGCCTGCGTGCGATCCTGCTCGGCGCGCAGCGCGGACAGCGCGGCCCGGTCGACCACGCGGAGGCCGGGGTGCCCCTGGGCGAGCGTGCGGGCGAGCCGGTCACGGTCGGCGCCCGGCTGGGCGGTCACCATGATCTGCGGGACGAGCCCGCCGCCGGTGTGCGGCAGGAGGGTCGCGGCGGGCAGCAGCGCGGTCTCGTATCCGGGCCGCGTGCGAACGGTGGCCACGAGCCTGAGGGCGGCCCGGCTGCCGTCGCCCAGCCGCATCGGGACCGTGTCGCCGATCCGGTAGGGGGCGGCGAAGCGCTCCGGCAGCGCGACGGACGCGCCGTCGAGGGCGTCGAGGCTGCCGCCGGTGGCGCGGTACGCGGTCGTCCGGGTCACGCCGGCGGCGGTGACCCCCAGCAGCGCCATCGTCGGCGGCTGCGGGGCGCCCTCGTCCGCGTCGCCCTTGTGGACCAGGGGCCCCGCCAGCTCGGCGGGCTCGATGTAGCCGGTGCTGGTCACCTGGGCCGAGGCGGCCGCGACGCCGGGCCGCCGGGCGATCCAGTCGACCGCGTCCAGCGGCAGGCCGCCGGCCGGCGAGGTGACCGCCAGGTCGGCGCGCAGGTTGTCCTGGAACACCGCGCGCGCCCCCTCGGCCTGGGTGGTCTGCATGTAGGTCAGCGCGAGCGCCAGTCCGGTGGCCAGCATGACCGGCAGGATCGCGCCGGTCAGCCGCGAGGTCCCGGCCCGGGCGTTCTCGGTGGCCAGGTACCCGGCGCAGCCGGTCGCGGCGCGCAGCGGCCGGCGCAGCGCCGCCGTGACGGCCGCGGCCAGGACGGGGCCCAGCAGCGCGAACCCGGCCGTCCACACCATCGCGGCGGGGGTGGCGACTCCGGCCGCGTCGGGGCCGTCCGAGCCGGCGGTGCCCCAGGCGAGCGCGGCGCCGCCGGCGAGGAACGCCAGCCCCAGCACGAGGCGGATCCGGCTGAACCTGCGCGTCTCCCGGGACGCCTCGGCGAGCGCCTCGACAGGCCGGGTGCGGGCCGCGGCGTGGGCGGCGACGAAGGCGGCGCCGAGCGCGGTGAGCAGCGCGGTGCAGGCACCGGCGGCGACCGGGACGATCCCGGCGCGGTAGGCGAGCGTGTCCGGCACCACCCCGGCCTCGGCGAACGCGGCGAGCAGCCACCGCCCGACGTGCGGGCCGGGCAGGCAGGCCAGCCCGGTGGCGGCCACCGCCAGCAGCATCGTCTCGCCGACGATCAGGCGGCGGATCTGGCCCGGAGTGGCGCCGACCGCGCGCAGCAGCGCCGTCTGCGGGCGCCGCCGCCGGATCGACAGCCCGAGCGTGGCGGCCACCACGAACACCGTCACCATGGCCGACAGGCCGCCGAACGCCGCGGCCAGCGGGATCAGATCCTCGCCCTCGGACATGACGTCCGGGTTCTCGGCCAGGCCCCGCTCGTCGCCGGTCAGGACCGACGCCTGGCGGCCGTCCACCGCCCTCTCGACGTTCCGCCTCACCTTCGCGACGTCGGCTCCGGGGGCCGTGAACAGCCCGATCGAGTCGACCTCGCCCGGACGGCCGGCGGCCTGCCCGGCCTCGGCGTCCGGCAGGAAGGCGCCGTCCCCGGCGCCGCCGACGAGCCCCGACACCCGGTATTGCTCGGCGCGGCCGCGCACCAGCGCCTCGACCGTCTCGCCGACCCGCACCCCGAGCCGGTCGGACAGCACGATCCGTCCCGGGCCGGACGGCGCCGAGCCCTGCACCAGCCTGTACGGGGCGAGCCGGGTCGACGACCAGCCGTGCCCGGTCAGCCGGCGGCCGTCGCGCGTCAGCGTGACGGGGAACGACACGTCCGCCGCCACGCCGGCCACGCCCGGCACCGAGGCCAGTACGCCCGCGAGCCCCGCGTCCAGCGGAACCCGCTCGGCGAACACCTCGTCCTTGGCCGTGCCGTGGTAGCGCTGGTCGCCGCTCACCACGATCGGCGCGGCGTCCAGCCGCAGCGGCGGCGCCGCCCGGTGGATCCCCGACTCCAGCAGCCCGCCGCAGCCGATCACGATCGCCGCGCCCAGGAACATCCCGACGAACGAGGCGGCGAATCCGCCCTTGTGGAAGCGCAGCGTGCGCAACGCGATCCTGATCACCACAGCTCCCGCACGGTCTCGGCCCCGCCGTCCTCGGCGCCCGCCGCCGCGGGCTCGCTCCGCAGCCGGGTCATCCACTCGGCGACCCGCTCGGGCGTCGGCCGGTTCAGCGCGCCCGCGATCCGGCCGTCGGACAGGAACACCACCCGGTCGGCGTACGCGGCGGCCACCGGATCGTGGGTCACCATCACCACCGTCCGCCCCGCCTCGCGGACGACCTCGCGCAGCAGTTCCAGCACCGCCGCGGCGTTCCCGGTGTCCAGCGCGCCGGTCGGCTCGTCCCCGAAGATCACCGCCGGGTCGGTGACCAGTGCCCGGGCGATCGCCACCCGCTGCTGCTGGCCGCCCGACAGCTCCGCGGGGCGGTGGCGGCGCCGGTCGCCGAGCCCGACCCGCTCCAGCACCTCCTCCACCGCGCCCCGGCCGGGCCTGCGGCCGGCCAGCCGCAGCGGCAGCGTCACGTTGTCCACCACCGTCAGCTCCGGCAGCAGGTTGAACGCCTGGAACACGAACCCGATCCGCTCGCGCCGCAACCGGGTCAGCGCCCGTTCGCCCAGCGCCGTCAGGTCCGCCCCGGCCAGCCGCACCGATCCCGACGTCGGCCGCTCCAGCCCCGCCGCGCAGTGCAGGAGCGTGCTCTTGCCCGACCCCGACGGGCCCATCACGGCGGTGAACGACCCCCGGGCCAGCTGGAGCGTCACCCCGTCCAGGGCCGCCACACCGCGCCTGGAACCGCCGTACACCTTGCGCACGGCCTCCAGCCGCACGACCTCCTCCGGCCCGGTCACCGGATTCCCGCTCGCCCGCTCGGCAACTTCTGTCATGCCGTCAATGCTGGTCGCGGGCATGGGCCCGCCGACAGCCTCGACCGGTTGAACCCGTTGTCCACCGATCGGTGGACGGGCGCCCGGGACCTCCCGGGACGAAGGCGTCCCGCCGACACGCCGACGATCTTCGGCGCGGGCGCTAATCCTCTTCCGGCTCCTCCCGGCGGGGGCGCCGGCGAGGCGGGGGCTGCGGCGGGACGACCTTCGCCGCGACCATGGTCGCCTCCGGGACCTCGACGAGCTCGCCGTCGCGGCGGCGCACCGCGAGCGTCCCGCCGGACCATGATTCGAGTACGCCCACGACGTCGCTGTACTCTCCCGTAGGCAGACGGCGGCGCAGCGAGATCCGCTGGCCCACGTCCGCGCCACTGATGGCCACCACCAGGCGTGCGGCGAAGCGGCCGGACATGTAGGGACCCCCATGTCGAATCGACGGCGGCGGGGTGGCCATACTATTCACAGCGAGCTTGCGGTGAGCCGTGACGTGCGGCGGGGCCGGAAATCCGAGAGGAGTCACTGACGTGACCTACGTCATTGCGCAGCCCTGCGTGGACCTGCTCGACAAGGCATGCATCGAGGAGTGCCCGGTCGACTGCATCTACGAGGGGAAGCGTCAGCTCTACATCCACCCGGACGAGTGCGTCGACTGCGGTGCGTGCGAGCCGGTTTGCCCGGTCGAAGCCATCTACTACGAGGACGACGTCCCCGACCAGTGGAAGGACTTCTACAAGGTGAACGTGGAGTTCTTCGACGACCTCGGCTCGCCCGGCGGCGCGTCCAAGGTCGGGAAGATCGACAAGGATCACCCGATCGTCGCCGCGCTGCCCCCGCAGAGCCAGGACGACTGATCTCGGGCGGGTCTGGAGCGCTCCGCACGGGAGCGTTCCGGGGCCCGTCTTCGCCGGGAACCGGGCCGTGGTCGGGGACGACCGCGGCCCGGCGGGTTTCTCCAAGGAGGTATGGGCGTTGTTCACGCTGCCGGACTTTCCGTGGGATCGGCTCGCGCCGTACAAGGAGCGGGCGCTGGCGCACGCGGACGGCATCGTCGACCTTTCGGTCGGAACGCCCGTGGACCCGACGCCCGAGCCCATCCGCACGGCCCTCGCCGCCGCGTCCGACGCGCCCGGCTACCCGCAGACCTACGGGACGCCGGAGCTGCGCGAGGCGGTCGCGGGATGGCTGCGGCGCCGCGCCGGCGTGACGGGCGCCGACCCGGACGCGGTTCTCCCCGTCATCGGCACCAAGGAGCTCGTCGCCTGGCTGCCGACGCTGCTCGGCGCCGGCCCCGGCGACAAGGTCGTCTTCCCCGCGCTGGCCTACCCGACCTACGACGTGGGGGTCCGGCTCGCCGGGGCCGACCCCGTCGCGACCGACGGCACGCTCACGCTCGGCCCCGTCTCCCCGAAGATCGTGTGGGTGAACTCGCCGTCCAACCCGACCGGCAAGGTGCTGCCCGCCGAGCACCTGCGCAAGGTCGTGGCGTGGGCGCGCGGCCGCGGCGCGGTCGTCGTCAGCGACGAGTGCTACCTGGAGTTCGGCTGGGACGGGGACAACCCGCCGATCTCGATCCTGCACCCGGACGTCTGCGAGGGCTCCCACGAGGGGCTGCTCGCGCTGAACTCGCTGTCCAAGCGCTCCAACATGGCGGGCTACCGCGCCGGGTTCATCACCGGCGACCTCGCCCTGGTGAAGCGGCTGCTGGAGGTCCGCAAGCACGCCGGGATGATCGTCCCGGCGCCGGTGCAGGCCGCGATGACCGTGGCCTACGGCGACGACGCCCACGTCGACGAGCAGCGGGCCCGGTACGCGCGCCGCCGCGCCGCGCTGCGCGAGGCGTTCGAGAGGCACGGGTTCCGCATCGAGCACTCCGAGGCGTCCCTGTACCTGTGGGCGACGCGGGACGAGCCCTGCTGGGACACCGTCGCCCACCTGGCGTCGCTCGGCATCCTGGTGGGTCCCGGCGAGTTCTACGGGCCCGGCGGCGCCCGGCACGTCCGCATCGCCTTCACCGCCACCGACGCCCGCGTCGCCGCCGCCGTCGCCCGCCTCTGACCCGCCGCGCCCGCCTCGGCCCCGGCCGGTTCCGGTCTGGGCGTTCCACGCGGTGAATCCGGGGTTATCGGGCGAAACCGGATCTCCCTTTGATACGTCTGATCGCGGTATGGGCTGGACAGGCCACAGTCGGTAGGATCCGCAGGTCTGTCCCCCTTGAACGGACGAAACGATGGAGGTGCCGTGGGCAAAGCGGCGATAGTGGTCCTGCTGGCACTGATCTTGATCGCCTTGGTCGTGCTCATCGTCGTCGTGCTGCGGCGCCGCTCGGGCGCGCCGGCGCCCGCGCCCGCCCCCGCCGTCCCGCGCGACCCGTTCGCCGCCGAGGACCAGGTGGCCGGCGACCCGCGCACGCTCAAGGCCGGCGACATGGTGGAGTACCTCGGCACCCGCTACTTCGTTCGCGGTTCGCTGCGGCTGAAGGAGGGCGGCTTCACCTGGAGCGAGCACCTCCTCGACGCCGACACGATCGAGGGCACCAAGGTGTGGATCTCCGTCGAGGAGGACCCCGACCTCGAAGTCGTCTGGTGGACCGAGTACGAGATCGGCGACCTGCGGCCGGGGGAGAAGAGCATCGTCGTGGACGGCGTCGAGTACCGGCGCGACGAGCACGGCACCGCCGACTACACCAGCGAGGGCACGACGGGCGTCGGCGTGCAGGGCCGCGTCGAGTACGTCGACTACGAGGGCCCGCGCGGCAGGTACCTGTCGTTCGAGCAGTACGGGGGCGGCCAGTGGGAGGCCGGCCTCGGCGAGCGCGTTCCGACGGGATCGATGACGATCTACCCGGGCGGTAGCTGATCTTGCAGGCCACCCTCGACACCCCCTACGCGGACGCCCGCGCCGACGGGCTCTCGTTCGCGCTCGGCCTGCCGCCGATGGACGCGCTCGCCGTCCTGCCGGTGGAGCGCGCGGGCCTGACCGTGGAGCTGCGCCTGCTCGGCGCGTCCCACCAGGTCATCGCCGGGCCGCTGAGCGAGACGGTGGCGTGCCTTCCCGGACGCGCCGAGCCGCTGCCGGGGCACGCGGCGGCGAGCGTGCCCGGCTGGGCGTACGACTTCGCCGCGACGACCGCGGCGCACAGCGACGGGACGGCGTTCGCCCGCGCCGTCGAGGCCGTGTGCGCCCGGCTCGCGGACCGCGGTGACGCGCTGACCGGGGCCTTCCCCGGATCCCCGCACGCCGTCACCGTCCTTGCCTTGGAGGACACGGCGGGGCAGGAGGCAGCGCTCGGATGGCGCACCTGGCACGCCTACCCGCAGACCCGGGAGATCGTGATGACGCGGAGCCGGCTGGTGAGACCCTCATGAACAGCAGATACCGGGTGGCGGGCGCGGTGGCCGCCGCCGTCCTGACCGCCACGGCGCTCGGCGGCTGCGGCAAGTCGCAGTCGTCCTGGATCGCCGACAAGTACCCCAAGACCGGATACAACACCTACCGGTCGCCGAAGGCCCCCCAGACGGTCGCCTCGGAGATCCGCCGCAAGTTCAAGCCGATCGACCAGGTGGACGACATGGCCACCATGGGCGCCAACGGCGGCATCTTCATGCGCTACCCGAAGCTCGTCGTCGGCGTCCTGCCGAACGGGGTCGGCAGCCGGATCACGGTCGACGACCCGCGCGGCGGCTACAGCCGCCACTACTCGCACGTGAGCGGCCGCTGGAGCAGCCCGGGCAGCAACGGATGGACGAGCGGGGGCGCCGCGTCGTTCCGCGGCGGCGGGCCCGGGTCGGGCAAATGACGGGTCGGGCAGATGACGGGGCCGGGCAGATGAGGAGCCACACATGAACGACGACATCCTTCACGAGATCGGCGCGACCTTCGCCTACGGCGCGGTCGGCATCGCCCTCATGGCGCTCGGCTACCTGGTCGTGGAGGTGACGACGCCCGGCAGGCTCGGCAAGCAGATCTGGACCGAGGGCAACCGCGGCGCCGCGCTCCTGCTGGCCGCCAAGCTGCTCGGCATCGCCGCGATCGTCACCACCGCGATCGTCACCAGCGACAGCGACCTCACCGACGGGCTGGTGGACACCGCCGTGTTCGGCGGCATCGGCATCGTGCTGATGATCGTGGCGTTCTTCCTGCTGGACGTGCTCACCCCCGGCAAGCTCGGCGCGACGCTCGTGGACGGGGGCGGGACCGCCGGCGCGATCCACCCGGCGGGCTGGGTCGTCGCCGCCGCCGACCTCGGGGTCGCCGCGATCGTGGCCGGGGCGGTCTCCTGACGTCCCGCGACCTGGACCAGGCCGTCCGGCCGTCCGGCGACCCCTCCCCGGAGCCGTCCCGTCCCGAGGGGGACGGCCCGGGGAGGCCGCGCGTCCCGGCGCGGGCTTCGCGGGCGCTGGTCCTCGCGGCCGTGTTCGCGTGCGCGGCGTGCGGCCTGGTGTACGAGCTGGCCCTGGTCGCGCTCGGCAGCTACCTCGTCGGGAACTCCGTCACGCAGGCGTCGATCGTCCTGTCGGTGATGGTGTTCGCGATGGGCGTCGGCTCGCTGGCCGCCAAGCCGCTGCAGGGCCGCGCCGTGGTGGCGTTCGCGGTCGTGGAGGGCGTGCTCGCGCTGATCGGCGGCGTGTCGGTCCTCGTGCTGTACGCGGCGTTCGCCTGGCTCGACCTGTACGTCCCGGCGCTGGTGGTGGTGGCGTTCGCGGTCGGGGCGCTGATCGGCGCGGAGATCCCGCTGCTGATGACGCTGCTCCAGCGGATCCGCAAGCAGGACGCCGGGTCGGCGGTGGCCGACCTGTTCGCGGCCGACTACGTCGGGGCGCTGATCGGCGGCCTGGCGTTCCCGTTCCTGCTGCTGCCCACGTTCGGGCACATCAAGGGCGCGCTGCTCGTCGGCGTGGTGAACGCCGTCGCCGGGATGGCCGTGGTGGTGTGGCTCTTCCGCCGCGAGGTGGGGCGCGCCGCCCGGATCGCGCTCGCCGCCGGCATGGTGGCCGTCCTCGCCGTCCTCGCCGGGACGTACACGCTCGCGGACGGGTTCGAGGTGTCGGCGCGGCAGGCGCTGTACGACGCCCCGATCGCGGTGGCCGAGCGCACGAGGTACCAGGAGATCGTCATCACCCGGCGGGCCGGGCTCGGCCCCTCGGACCTGCGGCTCTTCCTCAACGGCGACCTCCAGTTCTCCTCGCTGGACGAGTACCGGTACCACGAGTCGCTCGTCCATCCGCTGATGTCGGGCCCGCACGGGCGGGTGCTGATCCTCGGCGGCGGGGACGGCCTGGCGCTGCGCGAGGTGCTGCGCTACCGGGACGTCCAGAGCGCGACGCTGGTCGAGCTGGACCCCGAGATGATCCACCTGGCCCGGACGTACGGACCGCTGGAGTCCCTCAACCGCCGCTCCTTCGAGGACCCGCGCGCCCAGACCGTCAACGCGGACGCGTTCTCCTGGCTGCGCGGCCTGGACCGGCAGTTCGACGCGGTCGTCGTGGACATGCCCGACCCCGACGACGTGTCCACCGCCAAGCTGTACTCGGTCGAGTTCTACGGGATGGTGAAGCGGGCCCTGGCGCCGGGCGGGCGGATGGTCGTGCAGTCCGGGTCGCCCTACTTCGCGCCCAAGTCGTTCTGGAGCATCCAGAAGTCCGTCGCCGCCGCCGGTCTCGCGACCACCCCCTACCACGTGGACGTGCCGAGCTTCGGCGACTGGGGGTTCGTCCTGGCGTCCCCCGGGAAGCGGCCCCCCGCGCTGGGGCTGCCGCGGGACGTCCCGGACCTGCGCTTCCTCGACGGGCCGGTGCTCCAGGCGGCGGCGGTGTTCCCCAAGGACCGCCGGAGCCGCGACGTGGACGTCAACACCCTCGTCCACCCGCGCCTGGTCGAGTACGAGGGCCAGGAGTGGAAGAACTCCTAGCCGCCGACCGTCCGGGCTAGTCGGGGACCGACCGGCGGAGCGCCCGGTCGACCGCCCGCTGGAACGACGCGACCAGCGACTGGATCATCAGCGGCTTGAGCTTCCCGGCCAGCTCCATGAGCCGCTCGCGCTCCCGCGGGGCCCGGCCGCCCGCCCGGTAGGGGCGGACGACGGTGTCCCGGAAGACCTGCTGGAGCTCGTCGGCCAGCGCGGTCGTGTGCCGGTCCACGGCCTCGTACGAGGCGACCAGCGTGTCCAGCGGCAGCGGGAGCGCGGCCAGTTCGGCGCTGACGCCGAGCAGCGCGGGGCTGACGACCCGCACCGCGCCCGCCGGGTCGCCGGAGATCCGCTCGACGACGCCGAGGGCCTCCAGCCGCGCGATCGTCTCGTCGTCGAGGTGCCGTCCGGCGCGGCGGTCCAGCTCGTGCCGGTCGAGGTCCTCCGGGCGCTCGGGCGCCCAGGGGGACAGCAGGGCGCGCTGGAGGGCGAGGTCCTCGACCGGGGCGTCCAGCGGGATCCGCTGGAGGTGCTTCTCGATCGAGGCGAGCGTGAGCCCGAGCGACTGGAGCTCCCGGACGAGTTCGAGCCGCGCGAGGTGGGCGGCACCGTAGAGGCCCGTCCTGCCGCGCAGCCTCGGCGGGGGCAGCAGGCCGCGCCCGGCGTAGAACCGCACGGTCCGGACGGTGACCCCGGCGCGCGAGGCCAGCTCGTCGACGGTCAGCTCCATGCCGCCTCCCTGTATGTGACAGCACCAGTGTTACATTAATCGTGTATCAGCATGCACTTACTTGTCGGCACGCACTCAGTAGGGAGACCGGCGGATGGGACGCGACATCTACACCGAGGAGCACGAGGCCTTCCGCGACATGGTGCGCTCCTTCATCGCCAAGGAGATCGCGCCCCACCACGAGCAGTGGGAGAAGGACGGGATCGTCTCGCGCGAGGTCTGGCTGGCGGCCGGGCGCGCGGGCCTGCTCGGCATCGACATGCCGGAAGAGTTCGGGGGCGGCGGCGACCCCGACTACCGCTACTACGTGATCTTCAACGAGGAGCTGGCGAAGGCCGGCGTGCACGGGCCCGGCTTCGCCGTCCACAACGACATCAACGGCGGCTACCTGCGGCAGCTGTGCAGCCCCGAGCAGCGGCGGCGCTGGTTCCCCGGCTACTGCTCCGGCGAGATCATCACCGCGATCGCGATGACCGAGCCCGCCGCCGGGTCCGACCTCCAGGGCATCAAGACCACGGCGGTGAAGGAAGGGGACCACTACGTCCTGAACGGGTCGAAGACGTTCATCTCCAACGGCATCCTCGCCGACCTGGTCATCGTCGTCGCCAAGACCGACCCGTCCGCCGGGGCCAAGGGCGTCAGCCTCCTCGCCGTCGAGCGCGGCATGGAGGGCTTCGAGCGCGGCCGCAACCTCGACAAGGTCGGCATGCACGCCCAGGACACCGCCGAGCTGTTCTTCGACAACGTCCGCGTCCCGGAGGAGAACCTCCTCGGCGAGGAGGGCATGGGCTTCATCTACCTCATGCAGAACCTCGCACGCGAGCGGCTGTCCATCGGCGCCACCGCGCAGGCCGCCGCCGAGACCGCCTTCGAGCAGACCCTGGAGTACTGCAAGACCCGCGAGGCGTTCGGCCGTCCCATCGGCAAGTTCCAGCACAACCGGTTCACGCTCGCCGAGATGAAGACCGAGCTGACCGTCTCGCGGTCCTTCACCGACGAGTGCATCGTCAAGGAGGGCCGGGGCGAGCTGACCCCCGACGAGGCCGCGATGCTCAAGTGGTGGAACACCGAGCTGCTCAAGCGGGTCGTGGACCGCTGCGTCCAGCTGCACGGCGGCTACGGCTACATGACCGAGTACCCGATCGGCAAGGCCTACCAGGACGCCCGCATCCAGACCATCTTCGGCGGCACCACCGAGATCATGAAGGAGATCATCGGCCGCGGCCTCGGCATCTGACCCGCCGCCCGCGCTCACCGTGCCGAAACCTCCCGGCTGCCACGTTGGGGGCCGTGAAAACAAGCGAGGAAACGGTTGTACGGCTTGACGCCGTGCACAAGGCATTCGGCGACGTCGCCGCGCTGGACGGGGTGAGCCTCACGGTCCTGCGCGGCGAGTCCGTCGCGGTGATGGGGCCGTCCGGCAGCGGGAAGTCGACGCTGCTCAACATGGTCGCGGGCCTGGACCGCCCGACGTCCGGTTCGGTGGCGGTGGGCGGCGACGACCTCGCGGGGATGGGCGAGGCCGCCCTGGCCCGCTTCCGCCGCCGCCGCGTCGGGATGGTCTTCCAGTTCTTCAACCTGCTGGACGACCTGCCCGTGCTGGAGAACGTGGCGCTGGCCGCCCGGCTGGCGGGCGTCCCGGCGCGCGAGGCGCGGGCGCGGGCCCTGGAACTGCTGGACGAGCTCGGCGTCGCCGACCGCCGCGACGCCTACCCCGCGGTCCTGAGCGGCGGCGAGCGCCAGCGCGTCGGGGTGGCGCGGGCGCTGGTGAACCGTCCGGCGCTGCTGCTGGCGGACGAGCCGACCGGCGCGCTCGACAGCGCCACCGGCGAGCAGGTGAGCGGCCTGCTGCTCGACCTCAACCGCAGGGGCCAGACGCTGCTGCTGGTCACCCACGACCAGGACCTGGCCGACCGCTGCGCGTCCCGCCTGGTCGAGTTCAGGGACGGCCGGATCGTCCGGGAGACCGCGCGGGAGCGGGACGAGCCGTGGGCCGTCCGATGAGCGCGGTCTGGGCCGCGTCGCGGGCCGGGGTGCGGCGGCGCCGCGTGCAGTCGGCCAGCATCGCCGTCGTCGTGGCGCTGTCCACCGCGACGCTCGTGTTCGGGCTCGGCCTGCTGGCCGCGTCGAGATCCCTTTTCGGCGACGCCTTCGCGCAGGCGCGCGGCGCGCACGCGACGGTCTCCTTCGACGCCGCGCGGGTCGGCGCCGCCCGGCTCGCCGCCACCGCCCGCGCGCCCGGCGTCACCGCCGCCGCCGGCCCGTTCCGGACGGCGGTGCTGCCGCGGGAGCAGGGCCCGGCGGGACCGGGCGGCGACGGCCTCCTGGTGGCCGGACGGGCCGACCCCGGCGGCCCCGTCGACAGGCTCACCCTCACGCAGGGGCGGTGGGTCCGCGGACCGGGCGAGATCGTGATCCGCTCCAGGCCGGGCGGCCCCTTCCGCCTGGGCGGCAAGCTGACGCCCCCGGGCCTGCCCGAACTCACCATCGTCGGCTTCGCGAACTCCGCGACGGACGGCCTCATGGGCTGGGTGACGCCCGGGCAGGTCTCCGCGCTCCGGCCGGACGGGTTCCAGATGCTCTACCGGTTCGACCGCGCGGAGAACGCGTCCGACGTCCGGCGGAGCGTGGCGGCGGCGACCGCCGGGCTCCCGGTGCGCGGCCACGAGTCCTACCTCGCCGCCCAGCGGTCGTTCGAGGAGAAGTTCGACCAGCTGATCCCGTTCGTCACCGTCTTCGGGGCGCTCGCCCTGGCGGTGTCGGTGTTCATCGTCGCGAACGTGGTCAGCGGCGCGGTGGTCTCCGGGTTCCGGCACATCGGCGTCATGAAGGCGCTCGGCTTCACCCCGGCGCAGGTCGCCGCCGTCTACGTCGTGATGGTCACCGTCCCGGCGCTGCTCGGCTGCGCGGCCGGCCTGGCGGCGGGGCACCTGCTCGCCCTGCGGATCGCGGCGGGCGTGGCGGCGGGGTTCGACCTGCCGTCGGCCGGGGGAGCGGCGCCCGCGCTCGACCTGGCCGGGGGCGCCGGAGTCCTCGTCCTCGTGGGGCTGGCCGCCGTCCTCCCGGCGCTGCGGGCCGGACGGCTCCCGGCGGTGCAGGCGATCAGCGCCGGGACCGTGTCGCGCCGCGGCCGGGGGCGGCGCGTCCAGCGGTGGCTGCTGCGCACCCGGCTGCCCGTCCCCGCCGGGCTGGGCCTCGGGCTGCCCGCCGCCCGTCCCGCCAGGACGGCGCTCACCCTCGCGGGGCTGTGCCTCGGAGTGACCGCCGTGACCATGGGCCTCGGGATGCAGCAGACGGTCATGAAGATCCTCACGGCGGACACCGAAGGGCACACCTCCGTCACCGTGGGCCTCGACCCGAGGGCCTCCGGCGGCATGAGCGAGGACCGGCTCGCCGCGCTTCTGCGGGCCCAGCCGGGGACGGCCCACGTGATGTCGTCCGCCCCGGTCAATGTGAGGATCAGCGGGCTCCCGTCGGGCCTGGTGGCCGAGACCTACAGCGGCGACTACCGCCCCTTCCTCGGCGACGGCATCGTCCGCGGGCGCTGGTTCTCCGGGCCGGGCGAGGTGGTGCCGACCGAGGCCTTCCTGCGGCTCCACGACCTGGACGTGGGCGACACCCTGTCGGTGCAGACGTCCGGAACGCAGGCCACCGTCCGGATCGTGGGCGCGTTCGCGCACCCCGACACCGACCGGCTGATGCTCGACACCGCCAGCCTCCCGGGAGCCGCCGAGGCGGACCCGCACCGCCCCTTCTCGGTGATGCTCGGCCCGGGGGCCGACCCGGACGCCTACGCCCGCCGGGTCACCGCCGCGGCCCCCTCCGCCGGGCTGATCGCCGAGCCGACCCGGCCCGACCTCGGCAACGGCGCGGTCTTCGGCGGGCTGTTCCTGCTGTTCTCACTGATCATCTGCGCGGCGGCGGCGCTCGGGGTCCTCAACAGCGTGCTGCTGAGCGCCCGGGAACGCGCCCGGGACCTCGGCGTGCTCAAGGCCGTCGGGACGACCCCGCGCCAGGTCGTCGCCATGATGGTGATCTCGATGGCCGCCCTCGGGATCGCCGGCGGCGCGCTCGGGACGCCGCTCGGAGTGCTCGCCCACCACGGCGTCGTGGTGCTCACCGGCGACATGCTCGGCAGCGGGATGGCGGCCTCCTGGATCCACGTCTACACCTGGACCCTGCTGCTGCCCCCGGCGTGCGCGGGGGCGCTCGTCGCCGTCCTCGGCGCCTGGCCGCCCGCCGTCCGGGCCGCCGCCGTCCGCACCGCCTCCGTGCTGCGCAGCGAGTGACGGATCACGTGAGGGCCACGGTGACCGACAGCCCGCCGTCCGGGTTCGCCGCGGCCCTCACGTGGCCGTCGTGGGCGCGCGCGATGGCGTCGACGATCGACAGCCCGAGCCCCGCCCCCTGCGCCGACCCGGTCCGGTCGGCGTGCAGCCTGCGGAACGGCTCGAACAGCTCCTCCACCTTCTCCGGCGGGACGCGCGGCCCGGTGTTGCGGACGACCAGCGCCCCGTCCGACAGCTCGACCCGCACGTCACCGCCGGGCCGGTTGTGCCGGATCGCGTTCTGCACCAGGTTGGCGACCAGCCGGGTGAGCAGCACCTCGTCCCCGGCGACGGTGACCGGCCGCGTGTCGGCGGCGACGCTGATCCGGTCGCGGGCGGCGGCCGCCCGGTTGTCCTCGACGACCTGCCCCACCACCGCTTCGAGGTTCACCGGCGCGCGGACGTCGAGCCCGCGTTCCCCCTGCGCGAGGACGAGCAGCCCCTCGATCAGCCGCTCGGACCGCCGGGTGTTGCGCAGCATCTCGTCCCGGACCTCGGCGAGCCGCTCCGGCGAGGGATCCGCGAGGCCGACCTCCACGGCGGTGCGCTGGATGGCCAGGGGCGTGCGCAGCTCGTGGGACGCGTTGGCGACGAAGCGCCGCTGGCTGTCCACCGCCTTCTCCAACCGGTCGATCATGGCGTCGAAGGTGTCGGCCAGCTCCTTCAGCTCGTCGCGCGGGCCGTCCAGCGCGATCCGCTCGTGCAGGGTGGACAGCGACAGCCGGCGTGCGGTGGCCGTGATGCGGTGCAGCGGCCGCAGCAGCCGCCCGGTCAGCCACCAGCACACCGCGAACGCCAGCACCGTGATCACCACGATCGCGACCAGGATGACGAGCCGCTGCGACCCCACCACGCTGTCCTGGAACTGCTCCGGTCCGACGACCTTCTTGGGACCCTCGCGGGGGCCGGGCTCCACGAACTCGACCCAGGGCCGCGGCGGGGCCTGCGGCGCGCACGGAACGCCGCCGGCACGCGGCTCGCAGGGGCGCCCGGCGATCTCGGCGGGCGCGGGGACGTCCTGCACCCGATCGTCGACGATCCTCTTCTGTATCCACAGGACCGCGCTGAGCACGCCCAGCGTGATCACGGCGAACAGGCCGCCGTACAGCAGCGTCATCCGGGCCCGCACCGTCATCGGCCTCACAGCCGGTACCCGCTTCCGGGCACGGTGACGATGACGGGCGGCTCGCCGAGCTTGGCCCGCAGCTTGCTCACGGTCACCTTGACGACGGTGGTGAACGGGTCGGTGTTCTCGTCCCACGCCCGCTCCAGCAGGTCCTCGGCGCTGACCACACCGCCCCGCGCCTGCATCAGCACCTCCAGGACGGCGTACTCCTTGGGGGAGAGGGCCAGCCGGCGCCCGTCCCGGGCCGCCTCCCGCCGCGCCGTGTCCAGCGTGACGCCGCGGCGCCCCAGCACCGGCGGCAGCGGCGGAGCGTTCCGCCGCGCCAGGGCGCGGATCCGCGCCACCAGCTCGTCGAACGCGAACGGCTTGGCCAGGTAGTCGTCGGCCCCGAGGTTCAGCCCGTCCACCCGCTCGTGCACCGCGCCCGACGCGGTCAGCATCAGGATGCGCACCGCCTCCTCGCGCTGCGCCAGCTCGCGGCAGACGTCGTCGCCGTGCACGACGGGCAGGTCCCGGTCCAGCACGAGGACGTCGTACTCGTTCACCGCGAGCCGCTCCAGCGCGCCCGCCCCGTCGTGGGCGACGTCCACCGCCATCGCCCGCTTCCGCAGCCCGTCCGCCACCAGATCGGCCAGGAACCGCTCGTCCTCGGCCACGAGTATCCGCATCCTGTCATTCCCGCAGAACCGCGATAAGGCGATGGTTAACGCCGGGCTCATCCGGTGCGGGGGTGGTGGTGCCCCGAGGGAGCCCCGGGGCACCACCGGTGTGATCAGACCCCGAACGCGGCGGGGTACCGGATGGTGCCGGTCGGGACCGGGCGGGTGTCGTCCAGGGCCATCGCCATCATGGCCTCGTCCGGAACCTCGAAGGGCGCGCGGATGCCGAAGCGGGAGGCCGGGACGAAGCCGAACCGCGGGTAGTAGCCGGCGTGGCCGAGGACCAGGACGAGGTTCTCTCCCATGGCCCGCGCGGCGTCCAGACCGGCGCGGATGGCGGCCGAGCCGGCGCCGGTCCGCTGGAACGACGGCAGCACGGCGCACGGAGCCAGGGCGAGTGCGGGCTCGCCGTCGACGTGGCAGCGAGTCAGCAGCGCATACCCGGCCGGGGTGCCGTCGGGGGTCGTGCTGACCATGGACAGGCCGTCGATCCACGCCTCGGGGTCGGCGCGCAGGGCGTCGACGATGCCGGCCTCCTCAGCGGTGGGGAAGGCGGCCAGGACGATCTCGCGGATAGCGGGCACGTCTTCGGCGGTCTCGGAACGTGTGGTCCAGGCGGGCATGGCGGTCCTGTTCTCGGTGGAGTCAGTGGGGTCGGTGGGCTTCGTGGCGGTCACTGCTGGCGCTCCCTGAAGCGGTAGGTGGCGCGCAGGTGCTGCGTGATGTTCTTCTTGACGGCCTCGCGGTCGGCCCGCAGCCGCGCGTCGGTGCGCGAGGCGGCGTAGGCGTTCTCCCGCAGGAGCCGGTGGTAGCTCTCCAGCCGCCGCTCCGGCACCGTCCCGGCCTCCACGGCCGCCAGGACCGCGCAGCCCGGCTCGCTCATGTGCGCGCAGTCGGTGAAGCGGCAGGCCTCAGCCAGCCGCTGGATATCGGCGAAGGTCTGCTCCAGCCCCTCCTGAGCATCGTGCAGGCCGATCGAGCGCAGGCCCGGGGTGTCCAGCAGGACGCCGCCGCCGGGCAGCGGCAGCAGTTCCCTCCACGCGGTGGTGTGCCGGCCCTTGCCGTCCGTGGCGCGCACGGCGCCGGTGGCCAGAAGGGGCTCGCCCAGCAGGGCGTTGCCCAAGGTGGACTTGCCCGCCCCCGAGGGGCCGAGCAGCACGACCGTGCCGGTCAGGACGGCGGTCAGAACGTCCACGCCCTCCCCGGTCACGGCGCTGGTGACCAGCACGTCCACGCCGGGCGCCACCGCTGACACCTCTGCCTGGGCCGAGACCGCGTCGGCGCTCGCGTCGGCCTTGGTGAGCACCACGACCGGCTGCGCACCGCTCTCCCAGGCCAGGGCGAGCATCCGCTCGGTGCGGTCGTGTTTGAGCGGGGCGGCCAAAGACACGGTCACCACGACCGTGTCGACATTGGCGGCCAGGACCTGTCCGTGCGAGGTGCGCGATGCGCTGGAACGCACCAGGGCGGTGCGCCGCTCCAGGACTTCGTGCAGCATCGCGGCATGGCCGGCGGTCGCGGGACGCAGCGCCGCCCAGTCGCCGGTGCACGGCGCCGCGAGCGGATCGCCCTGCCGGGCGGCGGGAACCTCCGCACGGACGATCCCCGCATCGGTGACCGCCTCGCACAGGCCGCGCTCGGCCCGCACGATCCGGGCCGGGATCAGCCCGGCGGCGTGATGAGGCGTGAAGGCGTGCTCGTACGCATCGTCCCAGCCGTAGCGCACCAGAGGGCGCGGCTGGGTGGAGAAAGAATGAGACAACGTGAAGACCCTTGAACGAGGGCCCCGATCGGCACAGAGTGCGACCGCCCGAAAGCCGCTAGGGCTTCGTGGGGGTCGTGGACGTCAGGTCAGACCAGGGCTCGGGACGTGAGGATGGTCCGTCGGGCGCTGCACACGGCAGCGGCCTTCGCGGCGCTCATCAACCTCACCTCCCATTTCTCGTCCCGTAGCCGACACGTCGTCTATGCGGTCGCAACGCTACCACGCAGCCATGCTTCAGTCAGGCGGGCCGGGGGCGATGACTCCCAGGGCGGCCGCCACCTCCAGCGTCCTGCGCGGCGTCGCGCACCGCCTGGCCAGCGCGGTCTGGTCGAGCCGTCCGCCACGCGCCTGGAACAGCACCGGCGCAGCCGGATGCCGCCGCATCTCATCCGGGGTGAGCTCCGTGGAGATCCGATGTGCCGCATCGACCAGCACGGGAGCCAGGGCCCGCAGCCGAGCGGCCCACTCCTCGACCCCCCGGAGCCATTCCTGCGATGCCGCATCGGACGTGCCGGAGAACCGGGCCGCCTTCTCGCTCAGCTCCGACCACGCGAAGTCACGCCACGGCTTGGCCTTCAGGACCGGCAACTGCCATTGGCGCTTGACGGCCGACCAGTGATCGGCGCGTGCCGCCACCGAGTGGACCGTGAACCCCGGAACGCACAACGCGGTGAGGTTCCAGCCGTGGCAGGCGCCGGTGTCGAGCCCGTAGACCTCCCCGTCGCGGATCAACGGCTCCCGGCCGGTGACGTGGTGACCGAACACGACCGGCTTGTCGTCGGTATAGCGGTCGTGCCAGTGGCCGTCCGGGAACAGCGCGGCGAGTTCCCGTTCGCCGCTGGCCGAGCCGCAGAGGATCTCCTCCCGCTGGCCGGCGGGCGGAACACCGGGGACCAGCGCCGCATGCACGACCCGGACGTCCTCGCTCTCGAAGAAGTACGGAAGCGTCCGCATCCACGCGACCGTCTCGGCGTACTCGTCGCCCAGTTGCAGCCGCGTGATCTCCTGCGCGTAGGAGAAGATCCCGCGCACGTGCTTGCGCTCGTGGTTGCCCATGACCACGACCGAGTTCGGACGCTCGCGGAAGAACCCGACGACCTTCCCGGGCGCCGGACCCCGGTCGACCAGATCGCCCACGCTGACGAGCAGGTCGTCCGGCTGGAGTTCCACCTTCTCCAGCAGGTCCATCAGCTCGTCGAAGCAGCCGTGAACGTCGCCCACGATGACGGTGCGTCCCACCCGCCGGAGCCTAGGCGGGCGCCCATTTCACCCGCAAAGCAATATCTCAGGCCGAACTCAGACGCTGGCCGTAGAGGTGGACGGTCTGGCCGCGGTACTGGATGTCACGCAGGTAGCGGTGACCGATTCGCTCCGCGACGGCTATCGAGGGGGAGTTGCCCGGCAGGATGACGGAGATCACTTCCTCTGCGCCCAACTCCCGGAGGCAGTAATCCAGAGAAGCGCGGGCCGCCTCCGTGGCATATCCCTTCCCCCAGTGCTCTCGCGCCAGGCACCAGCCGACCCCCAGGCCCGGAAACCCATGCGGCCGCCACGGCCCGGCGCGCCCCACGAACCGGCCCGTGGCCTTCTCCACCAGCGCCCAGTGCGAGTAACCGCGCATCTCCCGGTGCCCGATGAACAGGGCGAGACTTCGCCAAGCGTCAGCAGGCGAGGTGCCGACGCTCTCCGCCAGCCCTCCCGCGACCTGCGGGTCGGCGAGCATCGCGGCGTAATCGGCGAAGTCGTCACCCGTCAGCGGCCGCATGACGAGCCGCTCCGTCTCCAGCACAACCATGATCGAAGTATCCGCCGGACGTCAGGCGTCCGCACCCGCCCGACGGCATGGGGTCCGGTGACCGGTCAGCCCCACCAGGCGAGAAAGACCCCCGCGGCTGTCGCGAGGACCCCCAACGGCGCCGCTGCCCACAGCAGCCTTCTGGTCCTGTGGCTGAGCCAGGTGAGCGTCCCGCCGGCGCCGAGGCCCCCCGTGGCCGTCACGGTCCCGAACACCAGCGGGCCCAGGACGTGCCGCAACGTGGCATTGACGTCGCGCGCCTCGTCGAGGATCGTCCGGCAGTCCGGGCAGCTCCTGAGGTGCCGGTCGAGTGCGAGCGACTCTCGCCTGGACAGCCCGCCGCGCACGTACGCGCCCATACTCCGCAACGCCTCGCGGCACTCCTCACGCCGTGCCGGCTGCATCTCGTCGAGATGCGCTTGCAGGTACGCCAGGCGGAGTCCCTCACGGGCGCGGTAGGCCAGTGCGGCGGCGCCGTTGGGGGTGAGCCCGAGCAGTGACGCCACCTCGGCGGGCTTGGCCCGCTCGATCTCGGTATGCCACAGCACGACCCGCCAGCGCTCGGGCAGCGACAGGAAGGCCCGGACCGCGGTCGACCCTTCCGGCAGCGGATCGGCGAACGGGACGCCGGCGTCGTACTTCTCGATCTCGCCGGTCGGCCGGAGTCGCTTCTCGGCCCGGAAGCGGTCGTAGACGGTGTGCCGGAGCGCGGTGAGCAGGTACGGCCGGAACCCCTCCCGCGGCCCGTCGCCTCGGCGCAGCAGGTCGAGGACCTTGGTGAAGGTCTCCTGGACGGCGTCCTCGGCGGCGTCCCCCTCGATCAGGGTTCGGGCCAGACGGCGCGCCGCGTCCACGTGGCACTCGTAAAGCGTCGCAAAGGCGGACACGTCACCGGTGCGGGCGCGGGAGATCAGCGCCGCGTCATCAGGAAGATCCGGCGCCCTCTCCCGGCTCAAGGCGGTCTCCCTCCTCCCCTGGCGAGTGAGGACCGCAGCATGCCGGCACGTCCTCCCGGCCGGACGCGGCGGCGGCGAACCGGTCGATGAGGTGCAGAGCCCGCCCGCTGTGAGCCGGACGTCCCAGGACGGCCACGCCGACCAGCAGCGCGAGCATCGCGAGGAGTCCTCCACCCAGCATGATGAGCCCGATCGCGGCCGTCCACTGCCCTGTCATCAGGGAACTTCCGAACCCCACCGCGATCGTCCAGCGGCATCGTCCCGCCACCGCGCTTCCCCTTCCCGCTGACGTGGCCCGCAAGGCCCGGTCGGGACACCAGACGGGAAGGGATTCGCGAACATGACGCGCCTGACTGTGACGTACACCACACCGCCAGGCGGGCGCGGGGAGGCTGAGCCGTCGGGGCGGTCGGGCCGGCCGCGGTCGGCATTCGCCGGCGCGAGCCGGGCTCGGCGGCTCTAGCCTCGCGCCACGATCTCCTGGACGCTCCAGCCGTTGCCGTCCGGGTCCTGGAAGAAGACGAAACGGCCCCAGGGGAACTCCTGCACCTCGCTGACCTCGACACCCCGTCCGGCAAGCTCCGCTCGGGCGGCGTCGGCGTCCGAGACCACCAGTTGCAGGCCCTGGAGGGAGCCGGGCGCCGTCTCGACGATCCCCTTGCCGAAGGCGATCGAGCACGCCGACCCCGGCGGCGTCAGCTGAACGAACCGGATCTCGTCGCTCACCCGGTGGTCATGGTCCAGGACGAACCCGGCCTTCTCGGTATAGAAGGCCAGCGCGCGGTCCACGTCCGAAACGGGCACCGCGACCAGCTCCAATTTGAAGTCCATGCTGCCGTTATATCCCGCCCCGCCCTCCGGCTTGGTGGCGGAGGGGCCCAGGGGCACGTACCGCCTACCAGCCGTACCGGCCGTTGGCTAGGGCTTTGACCACTCCTGCAGACGGACGGTCACGGTGTCTCCTTCCTGCTTGCCGATCGCCTTGCGCACGTCCGCCTTCACCGGCAGTTTGTGGGTGCCGTCCCCCAGGGCCATGAACGAACTCTGGAACGGATGGCCATCGATCGTGCCCCGCACTTTCACCCGTCCACGGGTGCCGAAGAACTCGGCCGACCTGGGCCACACGACATAGGTCCAGCCGCCCTTGCTCGGGCTCTTCTGCATATGCGCAGTGAACTGCTCGTCCATCATCTACACCGCCGTTCAGGAGTCCTGGATGAGAATGAGGTTGTTGCCGTCCGGGTCGCGCACGGAGAACATCGGCGGCACTCCCGCTCCCATCCGCATGACCTCCGCGTCCACGTCGACGCCTCGTGCGCGCAGGGCCGCGTGGTCGGCGTCGGCGTCCGTGGTCGTCAGGCGGATGCCGGCCGGGATCTCCGCGGGAACGAGCGCGATGGTCGTCGTCGCCCCCGGCGGTGCCACCTCGATCCAGCGGCCGGCCCCGAAGGGCACGTCCCGCCGTATTTCGAAGCCGAGCTCATCGACGTAGAACTCGGTCGCCTTCCGCTGGTCGGTGACGCGGATCCCGACCGTGGCGAGCTGGGTGATCCGGGTGGTCTCGCTCATCCCATGCCTCCGCTCTCTTTGGGGTCACCAAGGAAGACCGGGGCCGAACGGAAAACTCATCGCGGGGGCCAGATCATCGTCTGCTGGTGCACCCGTTTGCCGTCGTACCGGAAGCCGGGGATGAGCGGAGTCGGGCCGTGCTCGACGAAGCCCATGCGCCGGAAGAACCGCACGGCGCGGGTGTTCTCGACCAGGGTCTGCAAATGGCAGCCGGGCGAGCCTGTCTCTCGGAGCCGGTCGAACCAGCGGTTCAGCAGCGCGTCGGCGGCGCCCGTGCCCCTGGCCTTCGGTGCGAGGTTGATGTGCAGGTGCGCGGGCCTGCGGGGGTCGCGGAACCCCCGCGCGGTGGGCTCCCGCCGCAGCGCGACCGACGCCGCGTCGAAGGCCGCACGCGCGAAGAAGGGCGCGGTCCTGGGCCGGAAGACGAGTCGATGCTTCCGGATGGCCCGGCCGACGCGCTCGCTCTCACTGGGGAACTTCGCACTGTCGAGGCACCCCGTCAGGTAACCGACCAGGGCTCCGTCGAGCACGGCCACGAAGAGCGAGTCCGGCGCCAGGTCCATGTAGGGGTTCAGGTAGATGGCCGCTTCGGACTCCTCGTCGCCCCACAGGCCGGCGCTCGGGGACGCTTCACCCGCGCGCCGGAACAGCCCGCGCAGCTCCGCGCGGTCGGTCTCCCTGTAGGAGCGCACCTTGATCATGAGCAGCCGGCACAGGCGACGCGGGTGCGGGTGGCGGGCGGCTCGGCCAGGCCCTTGCAGGCGCCGGTCGGCGACGCCGTGGGCTTCAGCATGCCGACGCGGTCCGCGGTCAACCGCTCCTCCACCGTAGTCATCGCAACTACAACGCTCCCAGCGCGATGCCCCATTCCGAAACGTCCTGCATGTCGCAGGCGGGCGCGGTGAGCGGCCGGCGACGGCGGAACGCGGGCCGCCGTCCCGAGGCACCGGCGGTGCGCCTCCAAGCAAGATCGACGAAAGTCGTGGGGAACGTTCGGCGTTCCAGACGCCTCCCTATCAATGACAGGCAAGTTCTCAGGGGAGGCAGACATGGGATCACCTCGGCAAATGCCATGGGTAGACGGTGTCGAGCACCGGTTCGTGGAGGCGCGCGGGATCCGCTTCCACGTCGCCGGAGCGGGGGAAGGGCCGCCGTTGCTGTTCGCGCACGGCTTCCCGCAGCACTGGTACGCGTGGCGGCATCTGGTTCCCCTGCTCGCCGACCGGTACCGCCTGGTGATGCCCGACATGCGCGGCGCGGGCTGGTCGGACGCGCCCTACCGGGGTCACGGCACTCGGGACCGGGCCGCCGACATCCTCGCGGTCATGGACGCCCTCGGGCTCGACCGGGTCGGCCTGGTCGGGCATGAGTGGGGTGCCTGGGCCGGTTTCAGAGCGTGTCTGGACGCGCCCGACCGGTTCACCCGGTTCCTCGCCCTCAACATCGTGCACCCCTGGCCCGACCAGCGCGCCACCCGCCGCAACGCCTGGCGCATGTGGTACACCGCGCTGTGGGAGTATCCCCTGCTCGGCGGCGCGGTTCTACGGCACTGGCCGGGGTTTACCCGGTACCACCTGCGCCGGGGCGTCGCCGACCCCGCCTGCTGGCGCGCGGGGGAGCTGGAGGAGTTCGTGGAATCGGTGCGCTCGCGGGCTCACGCCCATGCGGGACGCGCCCTGCACTGGCAGTACGTGCTGCGTGACATTCCCGCCCTCGCCACTCGCCGGTTCCACCGCGAGCGCCTCGCCGTGCCCACGACGGTGCTGCTCGGCGCCGGTGACTTCGCGTTCGTTCCGGCGATGCTGGCGGGCGGGGCCGACCACGCCGATGAACTGGACGCGAGGATCGTCCCCGGCGGGCACTATCTTGCTGACGAACGACCCGGCTTGGTCGCCGAGACCATCCGAGAGCTCTTCCCCGCGACAGAGGCCAACGTCCAGAACAGGCCGCTCGCGGAGATTCGACCCGACCGTGCGCCGGCTCCAAAGGTGCGCATATGACCAGGCGGGAGCATGCTGGGTGACGGCCGATCCGGAGCACATCGCCGCGCTGGTCCGTGGCGCCCAGCGCGGCGACAGCATGGCCATGCAGGAGCTTCTCGATCTGCTGGCCCCCTATGTCGGCAGACTCTGCGGGCCCATCGCGCTGGAGGACGGCCCGGACGCCGCGCAGGAGACGTTGATCGCCGTGTTCCGCGGGATCTCCCGCCTGCGCGAGCCCGCCGCCCTGTTCGGCTGGGTGAGGGCCATCGCCATCCGCGAAGCCGTCCGGACCGCCCGCCGGTCCGGGGCGCCCGCAGAGCCGCTGGACCTCGACACCGTGCCCCGCACGGACGATCCCCAACTGGCCGCCGACGTCTACGACCTCCTCGACCGGCTCTCGCCCGAGCACCGCGCCGTCCTGGTCCTGCGCGACGTGGAGGGCTTGGACGAACGAACCGTGAGCGCACTGCTCCACATCTCCACGGGAACGGTGAAGTCGCGTCTCCACCGAGCACGCCGAAGCTTCCGGAAGGCATGGCAAGGATGAACGAGCCCAGTTGGCCCGTGGCCGACCTCGACCCGGTCAGGCGCCTGCGCGTCATGGCCGCCTCCATCCCCGGTGCGGCCTACGCGGAGGAGGTTCTCGCCCGGTCCCTGCACGAGGTCTGGGCGGTCGCGGGCGACCTGGAGACCGAGTTCCCCATGCTGCTCGGCGACGTCCGGACGATGCGCATCGCTCATGCCGACGGCGAGCACCTGGAGGCGATCGCCGTCGGCCGGCTGGGGCAACGCGCCCGGTTCGACGTTGTTCTCCGCCCGGGATGGTGCTGGATGCAGAGCAGATTCCTGCACGGGGGAATGGCCGCCGCTCCCGAGGGCGAGGGCACCCGCGTCGCCTTCGTCGGTGCGCTCCGCATCCCCGGCATGCGCCTAGCTGATCCGATCGTCCGCAGGCTGCGCTTGGGCAACCGCGTCCTCCAGCGCCTGGAGACCCGCCTGCAAGCCCGCGCAGCCGGTTGAGGCCGAGGTCGCCACCTCCGGTGGGTCGCGCCAGGTGCCGGGGAATGGATGCCGCACCGCGAGGCAGGGCAGCGCGATCGATTCGGGACCAGGCTCGCACTCGCCAGCGCCGGTGACGTCGAGGGCGAGGGCGACTCCGATGCGGTCCATGCCTGAGCGTTCTGGCGTGGACCAATGAGCAGCATGAGGGTAAGCGGGGTGTTCTGCGGTGGGTGGGCCCCAGGCCGCACTGTCCGGGCTTGACCCTGACGTTGCGTCAGGCTCCACGATGAACGCATGAGCGACTACTACGAGGCGTTCGAGGTCAGCCCGGTCCCTCCGCCCGGGCCCGACGCGACGCCTCCTGAGATCTACAGGGGCATCTACGGCATGCCGATGTTCGTCAGCGTGCCGACCTCGGACCTGGCCGCGTCTGCGGATTTCTGGGTCCGCGGGTTCGGTTTCGTCGACCTGTTCACGATCCCCGGCCGGGTCACGCACCTTCGACGGTGGATGTTCCAGGACGTTCTGCTCGTCCCGACCGGCGCCCCGCCCGCTCCTCCAGCGGTGAGCGTCAGCTTCTCCTGCGTGCTGAGCCAGATCGACGAGATCGCGCAAGCGTGCACCGCGCTGGTGCCCGGATGCACGGAGGGACCGCGAAAGACGCCCTGGAACACCGTGGATCTGGAGGTCGTCACACCGGAGAACGCCCGTGTGATCATCACTGCGGCCCGTGCCCTCGACGCCGACAGCCCCGAGGCGCGCAACCTCGAAGCGGCCGGCATCCCTCTGCCCGAAGGGGTGAAACCGCGCATGTCAGACTCGACGGCGTGACCGACAACGCAAGGGACGATGCCGCGGGCCCCGGCGGGCTGGCCGTCGGGGCCGCGGCATCGCACGCGGGAGTCACCGTCCGCACCCTCCACCACTGGGACGCGATCGGGCTCGTCCGCCCATCAGGACGGACCGCCGGCGGTTACCGCCTCTACTCGGCGGCTGACGTCGCACGCATCCACCGGGTACTCATCTACCGCGAGCTGGGCCTCTCCCTCGACGACATCGGTGATCTTCTCGATGCTCCGACCACCGACATGACCGTGCCGCTGAGACAGCAGCGCGCCCAGCTCCTCGACCGCATCTCCCGCCTGCGGACGATGGTCGATGCGGTCGATCGCCTGATCGAAGCCGCGAGCGCCGGAATCCTCCTCTCCGCTGAGGAACAGGTCGCGATCTTCGGGCGGCGGTGGAAGCCGTCATGGCTCGCGGCCGCACGTGACCGGTGGGGCGACACGGCTCAATGGGCGCAGTCCGCCGAGCGCGCCGCGGGCAGGACCTCCGAGGACTGGCAGCAGATCGCCGGCAACATCGCAACGCTCGAGAACGACCTGGCGGCAGCCAAGCGCGCCGACGTCAGGCCGGGCAGCGCCGAAGCCAACGCCCTGGCCGAGCGGCACAGGGCCTCCATCGGCGAGTACTTCGACTGCACCCATTCGATGCAGGTCTGCCTGGGGAGGAGATACGCCGCCGACCCCGGCTTCACGGCCTACTACGACGCGATCGAACCAGGCATGACCGCCTGGCTCCGCGACATCATCGACGCCAACGCCCGCGACAGAGGCATCGACCCCGACTCGGCGACCTGGACCTGACACAGCCACCCGCGCCGTGCCATGAACGCCCGTCGCCGTGACACCCGGGCGAACCAGCATCCAGCTGCTGATGAGGACTCTCTGATGTTCGAGGGGCCCGGTAGGTGCCGGGCCCCTCTGGGTAGACCGTTGGTCTGGGCTCACGCCCGAACTTGGGTGACGTGCGGTGGGATGCCCCTGGCCGCTTCTCGTGTTCGTGGCTCTGCTCCCAGTTCGGAGCAGAGCTTGTCCCGGCTAGCCGGCGTTACCGACCACGACCGTGATCACTCGGCCGAAGGGCTGGTGATGCCCCCACCACTGTCGGTCCTGGAGGAACTCGGCCATGTCCGCCTGGTCCAGATCTCGGACATCGGTCGAGTCCCATCGCAGGATCTGCGGTGAGGACTGCGCCAGTTCGTCCAGTTCCGCGTCCAACTGAGCCGGAGGCGTCTCCCTGAACCAGACCTGGATCCATACCTCAGACTGTTGCCGAGCAACGCTCAGGATGAACGTGCGCTGGTTCGGGGCTTTGCCGTACTCCACCAGCTTCCTGGTCACTCGCTGTGCCGTCTCCTCAGAGGACGGCATCTCCCAGTTGACCAGCGCCCGGCACACCAGGGTCTCCGCTTCGGACCCCGCGTATGCACCTTGGAGCACCGTCAGCGGCCGGCGCCAGAACTCCGGATCTTCTCGGTCGGCGTCGTAGGCCGCGCTAGGACCACGCATGAGTGGCTCCTCTCGAAATCTCGTTTGCAGGTCTCTCTGCGAACTGTCCTTTGCGGGCTGGTTTCGGCACGGACGTGGGCGCCGTCCTCGTCCGCCCCGACGGGCACATCGCCTGGGCGGACGACGGCTACGAACCCCTGGAAGCAGCCCTGACCCGCGGGGCCTGACCCGGCTAGATCTTCATCGGCCGTGCGATGTCGAGACGCGGCCAGTCGGCGAGGTCTCTCAGGAGTTGCCGGTCGTGGGTGGCGACGACCACGGTGGCGCCGGTGGCGCGGATCGCGCCGGTCAGCTCGTCGACCAGCGCCGACGACAGGTGGTTGGTCGGCTCGTCGAGCAGGATCAGGCCGGGTCGCCCGGCCAGCGCGAGGGCCAGGTCGAGGCGCCGCTGCTGGCCCTGCGACATCCGCGCGGTCGGCGTCCGCATCGCGGCGGAGTCCAGGAGCCCGAGCGCTCCGAGCGGGACGGCGTCGGCGTCGCGCAGAGCTGCGCGGGCCACCAGCCGTCCCACATGGCGGTCGTACACCTCGCGGGCGGTGAGCTCGGGATCGTGCTCGGTGGTCTCTTGCGTGATCAGGGCGACGCGGGTGCCGTCCGCTCTCCAGACGCGTCCGTGTGCGGGCTGGAGCGAACCGGCCAGTACCGCGAGCAGCGTGGATTTCCCGGCACCGTTGGGTCCGGTGACGAGCAGCCGGTCGCCGCCGTCCAGGGCGAGGTCGACCGGTCCGGCCAGTCGCCCGTCGACGGTGACGCCGTGGGCCCGCAACTGCGGCACCCGCGGCCGGACTCCCAGGTCAGGCCATCGCAAGGCCGGCGGCGGCTCCGGCAGATCGATGCGGTGGGCCTCAGGGGCGTCCTGCCGCCGGTTCAAGGCCTGCACGACGCCCGGCGCGCGGGACTGGCGCTGGTGCTTGCCGGTGCCCTTGTCCGGCCGCCAGCCGGTGGACAGCCTGTCGCGGGCCTTGGACACCGCGTCCCGCAGCCGCCGGTGCTCGGCCCGCTGCTCCTCGAAGTCCTGTTCCCAGCGCTCGCGCTCGCCGCGCCGTGCGTCCTGCCAGGCGTCGTAGCCTCCGGCGTACAGCCGCGGCTTCCCGTCGCGGCTGGGGTCGAGGTCGAGGAACCGGTCGGCGACGTCGCGCAGCAGCGCCCGGTCGTGGCTGACGACGGCCAGGCCGCCGTCGTGTTCGCCTAGCCGTCGGGTCAGGAAGTCCAGCCCGCCGGCGTCGAGGTGGTTGGTCGGCTCGTCGAGCAGCAGCACGTCGTGCCGGGCGGCGAGCAGGCACGCCAGCCGCACCCGGTACCGCTGCCCGACCGACAGCGTCGACAACCGGCGGTCGCGGTCCGTGCACGCGCCGAGCGCGTCGAGGGCGACGTCGACGCGGCGTTCGGCGTCCCACGCGTCGAGCCGGGTGGCGGCCTCCAGCGCCATGGCATAGCGGCCGTCGGCGGCCGGATCACCGGCGGTCACGGCCGCGGTCGCCTCGTCCAGCGCGGCGAGGGCCGCGCGCGGGGCGGCCAGCGCCGAGGACGTCAGGGTGCCGACGGTCTCACCGTCGCGCGCCGCCAGCTCCTGGCGGACGAGGCCGATCGTGCCGGCGCGGTGCACGGTGCCCTCGTCGGGCGGGATCAGCCCGGCGAGGACGTGCAGCAGCGTCGTCTTCCCGCGGCCGTTCTCGCCGACGACGGCGATCCGGGACCGGGCCGAGACGGTGACCGACACGTCGTGCAGGATCCGCCGCGACCCGCGGGTGACCGCGACGTCCTGGACACGGACGTGCGCGCTGCCGCCCGCCGGGACGGGCAGGGACATGCTCTCGGGAATGGGGGTGAGGCTCAAGGGATGCTCCGCAGCTCGCGATGGAGCCGGGCAGGATCAGACGGCCGCCCGGCAGGACCCGGGACGGCGAGCGCGGATTCAGAGAAGGGAAAGGCGCCGCCGTCAGCGGGCGCTGCGCACCTTCTGCGACCAGATACCTAGAGCCATGCCGCTCACGCTACCGGCCCCGCCTCACGGCTTCCAACGAATAAAACACGGGCAGCCGTCTGTAAATCGGTCGCCGGGCGTTGGAGGCCGCCGCTAGCGTCGTGGGGCTATGGAGCGGTTTGGGCGGTTTCTCAATGTTGTCGATGTGGAGGCGACCTGCTGGGACGGGCGGCCGCCGCCTGGGCAGGTCAGCGAGATCATCGAGATCGGGCTGTGCGTCGTGGACGTGGAGTCGCGGAGCCGGGTCGCCAAGCATCGCGTCCTGGTCCGTCCCGTCCGGTCTGAGGTCAGTGCGTTCTGTACCGAGCTGACCGGGCTGACCCAGGCCGAAGTCGACGGCGGCGTCGAGTTCCGGGAAGCGTGCGCGCTTCTGGAACGGGAACACCGGTCGAGGTCACGAGCCTGGGCGAGCTGGGGCGACTACGACCGCAAGCAGTTCGAGCGCCAGTGTTCGGCCGGTCGGGTCGCCTATCCGTTCGGCTCGCGGCACACCAATGCCAAACAGGCCTTCACCGACTGCTTCGGCCTCAGGCGCAAGCTCGGGATGAGCGCGGCGCTGGGCCATGCCGGTCTGCCGCTGGAGGGACGTCACCACAGCGGAGCCGACGACGCCTGGAACATCGCCGCACTGATCCTCAGGATCATGTCTCACGAGGGCCGGCCGGCAGGCGCGTTCTGATCAACCGGGCGTTCCGGCGCCACCCGCGAGGAAGGCCTTGGCCGCCACGGTGTTCTGTCGCCGGACCCAGTCGTCGAAGTCCTCGCGGCGGTAGCGGGGGTCGGCGGGCATCAGCCGGATCTGCGGCCGCTCGTCCATCCACCAGATCGTGAAGTCGGTGGTGGTCCCTTTGGCGGGCCACTGCGCCTTGTCCAGAGGCAGGTGCAGGACGTCGACGAAGCCGCCGACGGGGAGGCCGAGGTCGACGCCGATCCCGATGGCGCCCGGTCGCGGGACCCAGACGACGGTCCCGGCCAGGGGTTGCCCGAGCTGGAGCCGGGACCAGAGTCGGGGCCATTCTGCCGAGTCGGGGCGATAGACCTCGTCGTGCCAGGTGCTGGGGTGGTTGGACTCGTCGATGGAGGACTCCCGGGTGAGGGGTTCGGTCGAGATCAGCGATGTGCCGCACCGTCGGGCGAGAGCGGTGGGGGCCGGGACGCGCTCTGCACGAGGCGATCACCGAGGGAGATGAGGCTCGTGTCGGCCCGCGGAGCCGCCGAGCATGGAGCGACGAAACCGCCATAGATGGTGGCGAAGAGGCCTGCGATTATCTAGGCGTCTTGTTCCCGGGAAATCTCCCTTTTCGTTGCGATGGCGCCCTAGGGAGCGCTACGCAAGGGACCGTTCGCAGCACGCCGTGAAGTGCAATGCGTTCCGCAGGGCGACCATGCTCGCAGAGTCGGGCGTGCCTGCGGCGCTCGAAGCGGATCTCCCCGCCTGCGCGCCGAGCGCCGGCCGCGCCACTTCCGCCGGGTGTCCTCTCCGCTCCTCTGGCCGGTGACTCCGTTCCTGGTGGGCGCGTCAGCGTAAGATCATCTGATGTCGCCGCAATTGGTTGGTTTGTTGGTCGGTTCCGGTTTCGGTACGGCGTTCGTGCTCGCCAATGCGGGAGAGCCGATGCCGGAGGCCGCCGGGATCGCGATGCGGCTTCTGGCGGTGCTGTGCCTGTTCGCGGTGGTGGTGATCGGCTTCCGTGGGGACCGGCGCGGGGGGACGGGGCGCGGCGACGCGCGGCCGGGGTGGTTCGGGCCGCGGTTCGGGCTCGTGGTGGTCGCGGAGTTCGCGCTGATCTTCGGCGGGATCGCGGTGCTGAGGGCGCTGGACGCGCCGCAGGAGATCAACGTCGCCTGGATCGCGTTGATCGTCGGTCTGCATTTCGTCGTGCTGGCACGGGTGTGGAAGAGGGGCGCCATCGCGGTCCCGGGGGTCGTGCTGTCCGGTCTCGGAGCGGCCGGAATGATCATGGCCGCGGTGTCGTCCGTGGACTGGATCCCGTTCGTCAGCGGCGCCCTGTCGGGCATCACGCTGCTCGCGGGATCGCTGTACGGCGCGGTGCGGCGATGACCTGACCTTCCGACCGTCCGCTCGCCGTTCGTGCGGCGAGCGCGAGGCCGGATGCGGTCTTGCCCGTTCCGCTGACCGACCGGACGGTATGTAATGCGCACCATGCGCCTCCGCCCCCTCGCCGTTCTCTCCGCTCTCGTGCTCGCGGCGCTCGCCCCGGCGGGGACGGCCCGCGCCGACCGCGTCCCCGGCGACCAGCCGCTTCCCGGCTACACCATCGCCAACCCGCCGCTCCCGCCGGTCCAGGTGCACGGGAAACCGTCACGGGTGCTGCAGGGCGTGCACCGCCATGCGGCCTATGACATCGAAGTGCCGCCGCAGTGGAACGGCAGGCTGGCGCTCTGGGCCCACGGCTACGCAGGCAAGGGCCACGTGCTGACGGTGGAGCCGCCGCAGTACGGCCTGAGGCAACGCCTTCTCGACCAGGGGTACGCGTGGGCCGCGTCGTCCTACTACGACAACGGGTACGACGTCCGCGCAGGCGTGCTGAGCACTCGCGACGTGGCCGAGTTGTTCGCCCGCGAGGTGGGACGTCCCAAGCAGCGCATCATCACCGGCGTTTCCATGGGTGGGCACATCATCGGGCGCTCGCTGGAGCAGTTCCCGGGGTACTACGACGGCGCGCTTCCCATGTGCGGAGTCCTCGGCGACCAGGAGCTGTTCGACTACCTCCTCGACTACAACCTCGTCGCGCAGGACCTGTCCGGCGTCCGCGAGTACCCGGTCACCGAGCAGTACCCGACGGCGACCGTCCCGAAGATCGAGGCGGCGCTCGGGCTCACCGCGCTGCGGCCGGGCGGGCCGGACACCGCGAACGAGCGCGGGAAGCAGTTCCGCTCGATCGTCATCAACCGGACGGGCGGGACGCGTCCCGGCGCCGTGCCGTCGTTCGCTCTCTGGAAGGACTTCCCCTTCACCCTGGCCGAGCCCTCCGACCCGGACGCCACCCTCGCCGAGAACCCGGGTCAGCTGGGGACCAATCTGTTCACCCGGTACGAGCCGAACGAGCCGGTGGACGTGAACAGGACGGTCCAGAGGGTGCGCGTCGAGAACCTGCCGGCGCGGCTGTCGAACCGCCTCTCCCAGGTGCCGCGCATCAACGGGCGTCCGGACGTCCCGGTCCTGAGCCTGCACGGGCTGGGAGACCTGTTCGTCCCGTTCTCCATGGAGCAGATCTACGCGAGGGACGTCGCGCGGAACCACCGGTCGGGCCTGCTCGTCCAGAGGGCCGTCCGCACGACCCAGCACTGCGAGTTCTCGAACGCGGAGGCCGGCACGGCCTGGGACGATCTCGTCCGCTGGGTCGACCGGGGCGCGCGGCCCACGGGCGACGTGACCACGCGGCCCTCGGTGGTGGCGCGTCCGGACTACGGCTGCCGGTTCAGCGATCCCGCCGCCTACGCGGCCGGGACGGGGACTCGGCGGCTGTTCCCCGCCTGCCCGTAGAGGGTCCGGCCACACGCGCCCGTGGCCGGATCCCGGCGACCGTCACAGGTCGGTGGCGATGATCTTCTCGATGTTCCGCTCGGCGAGGGCGGTGATGGTGACGAAGGGGTTCACGCTGGTGTTGCCCGGGATGAGCGAGCCGTCGATGGCGTAGAGGCCGGGGTGGCCGTGCAGCCGGCCGTAGTTGTCGGTGGCCTTGTTCAGGACGGCGCCGCCGAGCGGGTGGTAGGTGAGGTGGTCGCCCCAGATCTTGTAGGTGCCGAAGAGGTCGGTCCGGTAGATCGTCCCCTCTTTGCTGTTGATCTTGTCGAAGATCGACTTGGCCATGTCGATGCTGGACTGCTTCCAGGCGGTCTGCCAGTTGAGGTCGACCCGTCCGGCGGAGGCGTTCCAGGAGAACTCGGCCCGGTGCGGGGTGTTGGTGATCGACAGGTAGAACGAGGCGTACGTCTCGATCCCGGTCGGCAGCGGCGCGACCTCGGCGAACGCTCCGCCGGCGTCCCAGTTGTCGATGCCGCCCGTAGGCATGCCCGACTGGAGGCTGCCGGTCGGGTCCCACAGGTGGTTGGCGCGGCCGACCATGACGTTGCCGTTGTCGCCCCAGCCCTTCCCGATCTCGCCGTTCAGGTTGGGCAGCGCGCCGGTCGCCTTGAGCTTGACCAGCAGCTTGCTGGTGCCGACGCTGCCGGCGGCGAAGAACACCCGCGCGGCGGTCACCGTCTTGGTCGCCACGACGGCGCCGGTCGTGTCGATCTGCTCGATGGCGACCGTGTACCCGCCGCCGGACGCGGGCGACACCGACGTCACCCGGTGCTGCGCCGAGATGGCGACCCGGCCCGTGGCCTTGGCCTGGGCCAGGTAGGTCTTCTGAAGTGACTTCTTGCCGTAGTTGTTGCCGTAGAGGATCTCGGCGTTGAGCGCCGACTGCGGCACGGCGCCGGCGGCCTCCTGCTTCATGTAGTTGAAGTCGTAGACGTTCGGGACGTAGACGAACTCGAACCCCGAGCGCTGGGCGTGCTTCCGTCCGACCCGCGCGTACTGGTAGCAGTCGGTGGTGTCGAACCATGCCCGGTCGATCTCGTTGACGCCCAGCCCGGAGTTGGCGCGCGGGTAGTAGACGTTGTACATCTCGTCGGCGTTCACGGAGGGCAGGATGGCGCTGAACCGCGACCGCTTCGGCGTGACCGCCATCCCGCCGTTGACGAGGGAGCCGCCGCCGACGCCCCGGCCCTGGTAGACGAGGATGCCGCCGAAGTCCTCGGCGTCCAGGATCCCGGTGTACTTCGGGACGTCCTTGTCGATCGGGAAGCCGAGGAAGTTGCTGAGCGGCTGCTTGGTCCGCGTCCGGAGCCAGTAGGCGCGGTAGTCGGGGGACCTCATGCCCGAGAAGATCTTGCCGTCCGAGCCCGGGGTGTCCCAGGTCATGCCCATCTCGACCATGTGGACGTCGACGCCCGCCTGGGCGAGGCGCAGCGCGGCGACCGAGCCGCCGTACCCGGTGCCGATGACCAGGACGGGGACGCGGGCGCCGTTGGGGATGGGCGCCGGGACGGGGGCCGCCGAGGCGCCGGTCCGGCCGAGCAGGCCCAGTCCGACGATAGAACCAGTTCCAACGATGAAGCCGCGACGGGACACGCTAAGGGACGGGGTGGAGTCACGCATGTGACCTCCCTCACTCGTGAGATTAGAACGTGTTCTATATCGAAATATGAGGCGCGTCACGAGCTGACCGAAACTTTCCCGTGTCCACATGTGGACTACCAAGTGCTTGCTTGGGAGCTGGTACATTCCGCGCATGATCTCCGTGGTCGTCTGGGGTACCGGCAACATGGGACGGCTGGCCGTCCGCTCCGTCGAGGCGCATCCGGCGCTCCGGCTGACCGGCGTGATCGTCCACGATCCCGCCAAGGTGGGACGGGACGCGGGCGACCTCGCCGGCCTCGGCCGCGACCTCGGCGTCGCGGCCACCGCCGACGCCGGGGCCGTGCTCGCCGCCCGCCCGCAGGCCGTCGTCTACGCCGCGTCGGGCGACGTCCGGCCCGACGACGCGCTCGCCGACGTCCTCAGGGCGATCCGCGCCGGGGCGGTCGTCGTCACCCCCGCCCTCTACGCCCTCTACGACCAGCGCGGGGCGCCGCCCGAGATGCGCGCGGAGGTGCTGGACGCGATCGCCGAGGGCGGCGGCTCCCTGTTCGCCTCCGGCGTCGACCCCGGGTGGGGCAACGACGCCCTGCCGCTGCTGGTCAGCGGCCTCGGCGGCACGATCGACGTCGTCCGCTGCCAGGAGATCTTCGACTACTCGACCTACGACCAGCCCGACTCCGTCCGGTACCTGGTCGGTATGGGCCAGCCGATGGACTACGAGCCGCCGATGCTCGCCGCGACCGTCCCGACCATGGTGTGGGGCGGCCAGGTCAGGCTGATGGCCCGCGCGCTCGGCGCCGAGCTGGACGAGATCCGCGAGACCGTGGACCGCCGCCCGCTCGACGCAACGATCACCACCGCGTCCATGGGCGAGTTCGAGAAGGGCACGCAGGGGGCGGTCCGCTTCGAGGTCCAGGGCATCGTGGCGGGCGAGCCCCGCATCGTCGTCGAGCACGTCACGCGCATCCACCCGTCCTGCGCGCCGGACTGGCCGACGCCCCCGGACGGCGACGGCGCGCACCGCGTGGTCATCGAGGGCGTCCCGCGCATCGAGGTCACGGTCGAGGCCACCGACGAGCACGGCAACCGCGCCGCCGGAGGGAACGCCACGGCCGCCGGGCGCCTGGTGAACGCCATCGACTGGCTCGTGGACGCCGAACCGGGCCTCTACGACGCGCTCGACGTTCCCGTCCGTCCCGCCGTGGGCAGACTCGGCAGGACGGCGCCATGAGAGGCGTCAGCAGAAGGGCAGGCCCGTGAACATCGAGATCCCCGAGGGCAAGGACCCGATCCAGTACGTGTGGGGCGAGATGGTGCCGGGCATCGGCCCCGCCGCCTCGAACCTCTCCCTCGCCGTCTACGCGCACACCACCCTCGGGCTCCGCGAGTTCGAGGCGGCCCGGCTGCGCGTCGCCCAGCTCAACGGCTGCCTGTTCTGCCTCGACTGGCGGACGGAGCGCGACGGCGAGAAGGTCGAGGAGGGGTTCGCCGACGCGGTGACCGAATGGCGCACCACCGGCGCCTTCGACGACCGCACCCGCCTCGCCGCCGAGTACGCCGAGCGCTACGTCCTCGACCACCACGGCCTGGACGAGGACTTCTGGACCCGGATGTCCGCCCGCTACACCCAGGCGGAGATCGTGGAGCTGAGCATGTGCATCGGCTCCTGGCTGGCCTTCGGCCGCCTCAACCGCGTCCTCGGCCTCGACGCGATGTGCGTCCTGCCGCACCCCTGACACGGAGCCGGGCCCGGCGCCACCCCGCGCCGGGCCCGGAATCCGGGACAACCGCAGAACCCCTTCGGACCCAGGCATCAGCGAACCACGGCCCTGCGCATGTAGTCAACTATTCCGACTGCCTTAGTGGGAATACGTGGGTTCAGCCGTCCTCATCGATGTGGGTCAGCTTGTCGGGGTTGGTGACGGCGTAGACGCCGCGGACGCGGTGGCCGTCCGGGTCCAGGTCGAGGACCATGACGGCGAACGGCGCGTCCTCGTCGAACAGCACCGCGGACGGGTCTCCGTTGACGGTGCGGTAGACGACGTCCAGGTCCACGGGCCTTCGGGCGGCCGTCCCCGCGATGGCACGCGCCACCTTGCCGGCCCCCTGGATGGGACGCAGCGCCGCCGAGGCCCTGGACTTGCCGCCGCCGTCCGTCCACAGCGTCACGTCCGGCGCGAGGATCTCCATCAGCGCCTCCAGGTCGGCGCCGAGGGCCGCCTGCAGGAACCGCTCCGTCGCCTGCCGCTGCACCTTCGGGTCGGCCTGGTAGCGCGGCCGGCGGGCGTGCACGTGCTCCCGGGCGCGGTGCGCGAGCTGCCTGACCGCCGCCGGGCTGCGGTCGAGGATCGGCGCTATCTCCGTGTGGGCGTAGCCGAAGACCTCGTGCAGGACGAAAACCGCCCGTTCCAGCGGCGTGAGCGTCTCCAGGACGACCAGCAGCGCCATCGACACCGCCTCGGTGCGCTCGGCGGCGTCGTCCACGTCGGCGCGTGCCACCAGCGGCTCGGGCAGCCACGGCCCCACGTACGTCTCGCGCCGGCGGCTGATCGCGGCCTGCCGCGACAGCGCCGTGTTGACCGCGATTCGCACGAGGTAGGCGCGCGGATTCTCGACCTCGCCCGCGGCGCCGCCGCGGGACGCCCACGCCAGCCACGCGTCCTGCAGGACGTCCTCGGTGTCGGCGACGCTCCCGAGCATGTTGTACACCACCGAGAACAGCAGCTCCCGATGATCGGCGAACACCCGCGTGGCGGTGTCGTCCGCGATGCCTTCGGACATGGCTCGACCTCCTGTGCGCTCCCCCCTCAGAGCGGGACCGGACCCCGGATCGTGACATCCGCGGCCGGAATGTGACCTGGACCTCATTCGCGTCCCCCCGCGTCACACACCCGCACTCCGATCCGCTCATGGGTCGCGGAACGAATCAGCCGGGGGAACCCGGCGACCCCCGCGCCCGGCGGTCACCGGCGCGGGCCCACCGACCGGAGGCATCCCATGACCGAATCCCCTCCGTCCTTCCTCGCGACGGGACGCGGCAAGCTCACCCTGACCCTGCTGTGCGCCATCGCGTTCCTGGACTTCATCGACGCCTCGATCGTCAACGTGGCGCTGCCCGCGATCCGCGCCGACCTCGACTTCTCCGTCCAGGACCTGCAGTGGGTGCCGTCCGGCTACCTGCTCACCTACGGCGGGTTCATGCTGCTCGGCGGACGGCTCGCCGACCTGCTCGGACGCCGCCGGATCGTGGTCGCGGGCACCGCGCTGTTCTCGCTGTCCTCGGTCGCGGGAGGGCTCGCCACCACGTCCGGGACGCTCATCGCGGCTAGGCTCGCCCAGGGCGCGGGCGCGGCGCTGATGCTGCCGGGCACGCTGTCGATCCTGACGACCACCTTCAAGGAGGGCGGCGACCGCGGCAAGGCGCTCGGCGTGTGGGGCGGAGTCGGCGGCGGCGCCTCGGCGGCCGGGGTCCTGCTCGGCGGGCTGCTCACCGACGGGCCCGGCTGGCGCTGGGTGATGCTCGTGAACGTCCCGGTCTGCGCGATCGTCATCGCCGGGCTGTTCCTGCTCGTCGAGGGCGACCGGCGCACCGCCCGGCTCGCGGGCTTCGACGCGCTCGGCACCGTCCTCGTCACCGGCGGGATGCTGCTTCTGGTGTTCACCCTGGTCAAGGCCCCGGAGGTCGGCTGGGGCGCGGGCCGCACGATCGGCGGTCTCGCCGGAGCCGCCGCGCTCCTGGCGACGTTCCTGCTCAACGAGCAGCGCAGCCGGAACCCGCTGCTGCCGCTGTCGATCTTCCGGATCCGGGGGCTGGCCGCCGCGGACGTCACCCAGCTCGTCGCGGTCGCCGGGTTCCTGTCGATGTTCTTCTTCCTCAGCCTCTACATGGTGAACGTCCTCGGCTACTCGCCGCTGGAGACCGGCTCGGCCTACCTGCCGCTCTGCGCGGGCGTGGGGGTCGCCGCGGGAGCGTCCGCCCCGCTGATCGGACGCGCCGGGACCCGCCCGGTGATGATCGCCGGGCTGCTGCTCGCGGCCGCCGGCACCTACCTGCTGTCGCGCATCCCGGTGGACGGCCACTACCTCACCGACCTGCTGCCCGGCCTGATGGTCACCTCGTTCGGGCTCGGCTTCACGTTCGTGGCCGTCACCACGGCGGCCAACGCCAACGTCCCGCCGGACAGGGCCGGGCTCGCGGCGGCCCTCCTCAACGCCTCCCAGCAGATCGGCGGCGCCCTCGGCCTGGCGATCTTCTCCGCGGTCGCCACCGCCCGCACCGACGACCTGCTGGCCGACCGCAGGCCCGTGCCCGAGGCGCTCACCGGCGGGTTCTCCCGGGCGCTGCTGGCCGCCTCCCTCTTCCTGGTCGCCGCGGCCGTCGTCGCCCTCCGCGCCGCCAACAGCCGAGGGGAGGCGTCCGCGCCGGAGCCGGAGAAGAAGGCCAGCGCCGTTCCGGTCATTTAGACGGGGCGCCGCCGTTGCCGGGGACGTGGATCAGGGACGCCCCGAACAGGACCACCAGCCCCGACATCGCCAGCACGAACTGCGACGGCGACAGGCCGAGCGGGGCCGTGCCCGCCTTCCTCAGGAGGTCGGCCGCGGCCCCGGCCAGCAGCGCGGCCAGCGCCAGGCCGAACCGCAGGACGGCGTGGAAGGCCGTGAGGGCCAGGTTCCGGTTGACGCCGCTCAGCGCCTCCTGGAGGTACGTGATCCCGCCGACCAGGGCGCTGGTCGCCGCCGCGCCGAACAGCACGGCCCCGATGAACGCCCAGGCCACCGTCCCCAGCAGGGCCATCAAGAAGATCACCACCCCCTGCACGGCCGTCCCGACACGGATCTGCACCGACAGCTTCCGGACCTTGCGATGAATGATCAGCAGCCCGACGAGCGCGCCCACCCCGAACAGCACCACCAGCGTCCCGAACCCCACCGGGCCCGCGGTCAGGACGTTCCGCACGAACACCACGCCCAGCGAGAAAAGCGCCCCCAGCCCGAGCGCCACCACCGCCACCCCGGGCAGGACGCCGCGCACCACGGGGAGGCGGACGGCCGAGAGGAGCCCTCGGGGCGACGCCTCCTGCTCGGTGCGCTCCACCTCCCGCCGCTCGGCCGGCCCCGGACCGAGATCGGGAATCGAGCGGATGGCGAAGTAGCAGGCCAGATAGGTCAGGGCGTCCAGCCAGAACACCACCGCGTAGCGCCAGTTGCCGTGCAGGCCGATGTTCTCCGAGAACAGCAGGATCAGCCCGAACGCCCCGGCGCCCACCGGGATCATCCCGTACGAGGTCGCCATCGTGATCCCGTTGGCCATCTCCAGCGTGCCGGTGTCGTGCCGGTTCTCCTCGTCCTCGATGAGGAACGGGATGGCCGCGTCCCGGGCCGGCAGGAAGGTCAGCCCCGCCACCTCGATCATGAAGGCCCAGAAGTACACCCACCCCAGCCACGGCACGATCGGCAGCGCCAGCGCCATGCCCGTCTGGACCAGGGTCGCCCACATCATGACGCTCCGCCGCCGCCAGCGCGTCACCACCCGCGCCGCCACCGGCGCGCCCAGCGCGGACGGGAGCAGCCGCAGCACCAGGACACCGCCGACCGCCGTCGTGGAGTCGCTGAGCTCCAGCACGAAGTACATCAGCGCCAGCGTCCCCATCCAGTCGCCGAACGAGGACACCGTCTGGCCGACGATGAGCCGCCGGAAGTCGCGCTTGTTCAGCTGCTCCCTGAGTCCCATACGGGCTCCATCCCCGGTGTGTCGTGCTTCGGCGGCGCGTCGAGGACGGAACCCTTCAGCAGGGCGGCGAGCCGGCCCGCGGCGGCGTCCCAGCTCCAGCGCTCGCACGTCCACCGCCGTCCGGCCGCCCCCATCGCGGCGGCGCGTGCGGGGGAGCCGAGCAGGCGGTGCAGGGCCAGGGCGATCTCGTCCGGACCGGTGGCGTCGACCAGGACCCCCGTCCGGCCGTCGATCAGGGACTCGGGGCTGCCGCCCGACCGGCCCACCACCACCGGCAGCCCCGACGCGGACGCCTCCAGCACCGACAGGCCCAGCCCCTCGGTCTGAAGCCCCGCCCGGTCGTCGCGGCACGGCAGCGCGAACACGTCGGCGGCGGCGTAGTAGCGCGGCAGCTCCGCCGCGGGAACGGGCCCGGTCACCGTGACCGTCCCGGGCGCCTCCCGGTCCGCCATCTCGGCGAGCCTGCGCCGCATCGGACCGTCCCCGACGATCACCAGCCGGGCGTCGGGGCGCCGGCGCACCACGTCCCCCCACGCGCGGATCAGCATGTCGTGCCCCTTGCGCCGGACGAGCCGCGCGACGCTGAGCACCACCGGCCCACCGCCGAGGCCGTGTCGGCGGCGGACCGCCGTCCCGTCCAGCCCCGGCCGGAACCGCACGGTGTCCACGGCCCCGGCGAGCCGCGCCAGCCGCGTCCGGTCGCCGACGGCGTCCCGCAGCTCCGGCAGCGTGCTCGCGCTGAGATGGGTGAGGACGTCGAACGACCGCGCCGCCGCCCTCAGCGCCGCCCGCGTCGGCGGCGCCCGGAACCACCCCAGCTCCTGCCCGTGCGCGGACCCGACCAGCCACCGCACCCCCGCCGCCCGCACCAGCGGCGCGTACATCCCGAACGGCGCCGCCGCCGTGATCCACCCCGCCTCGACCCCGTGCCGCACCACGAGCCGCCGCAGCCCCCGGAACAGCAGATACCCGCGCCGCCGGACGACGGGGAACCCGAGCTCGGCGTCGAACTCCGCGGCCCCCTCCCATGCGGGCGCCACGACGACCAGCCGGTCTTCGGGCAGCCGTCGAGCCAACTCCCACGTGAACGTCTGCACACCGCCGGGCTCCGGTGGAAAATGCCCGGTCAGCACCAACGTCCGCGGTATCTCCATGCGTCCACGATTTCCCGCCCAGACGCCCCCCAACCAATCCACCAGGCCACGAGCCGATATGCCCCTCCCAAAGCGCCACCCCAAGCCGACATGAACCGACCAAAGGTAAAGAGAATGGTTGCTGAATTGAACATGGAGCAAATGAAACGGTAAACGGGTGGCAAGCCGACGAAGAGCGGCTGGCTCCGCAGACAAGGGGACGGGGCCCAGCAGGCCCGCGCCTCCTGAGACCGCCCTCCTCGCTGGACACGTGCCCGCGAGTTGTCGGGTGTGCCATGAGTCCATCCGGCGGCGTTGATCGGCGAGGTCGACGATGAGGCGGTGGTGAGGGTGTCTGAGCTGCAGCCTCGAAACAGGAGAACAACTCACTGATCAACGAAGCGTGCAATCCCTGAGCATTCACGCTTTCATAGACGACGGTGTGCCCGGCCGAAGGCCCCGCTCGGCATCGGGCACCCAGGCTCGCATGAGGCGACGCGGGCCGGTGCCGGGTTCGTCTTGTGGAAGGGGCACAGCGTGGGCTTGGAGCATCCCACCAGGACCGATGCCAAGGTCGAGGACACCGACCGGCCCAAGCCGTCCGACAAGCCTCCCGGGCCCCCACCGGACAACCCTGGCGCTCCCGGCTTCCCCTCCCGCCGAGAAAGCCTTGCCCGCGCCCGCGAACCTGCTCCGCAGGAGGGCGAGACACAACAGGCAGCGGTCAAAGACACCGGCGCCAGGGGGACGGACGCACGAGACAACAAACTCACCGCCACCCAAGCCGACACCGGTGAAGAGAAGGACGAGTCGACCGGTCCCGAGGCTCCTGATCGGAAAGACGATCCAGCCGAGCAGGACGCAGAAGCAGGCAACTCCGACCCCGGCGAGCAGCCCGAACAGCCCGAGCACGACGAGCAGGCCGAGCACGACGAGCAGCCCGAGCACGACGAGCAGCCCGAGCGGGACGAGCAGCCCGAGCGGGACGAGCAGCCCGAGCGGGACGAGGGCAGAGAGGACCAGCGCTCGGAGGGTGAGGAAGGCGAGGAAAGCGAGCAGACCGACGCGGGCCTAGGCAGCGGCGACTCGCAGGGCGAGCAAACCGAGAGAGTTGACGAGAAGGCAGAGGCGGACGACGAACCCGCTTCCGCAAAACGGCAGTACACTCCGCCGGCCGACAACCCGGGCTCCCCGCATCAGCCGTCCCGCCGGGAAAGCCTCGCCCGCGCCCGCGAACCCGTCCAGCCGGAGAGCGGCTCACCGAAGACCGAAACCACGGACACTGGTGGCCCACCGCCTGCAGAGCCCGCCGTCGAGTCCGCGTCGCCGCCAGCGGAGGACGGTGCCACCAAGACCGAGCGTGCGCAAGAGCAAGCCTCAAGTCCTCAGCAAGACCTGAAGCCGGGCACCGACGAGGCCCCGCCCCCCACGGATTCGAGGGCCGAGAACGCACACGACATAGCGGGAGGCATCGCTCAGGAGTTGCCGAGGCAACCGGGAGACCTCCCAGGTAACGACCTCAGTGCGGGGTCGACCAGTGAATCGCACGGTCTGGCGACCTTCGGCACCTCGGATCGTGTGGTCGACGATCTAAAAAGTGGCACGCCCACTGACGACCTGCCTGTTGATGACGGGAGCATCGCAGCCCACGATGAGGATGCGTTCGAGCGCGGGGTTTCGGATCGTTTGAAGCAGTGGGCCGCCAAACTGGATCGAAGGGATGCCCCCAGGGTTTTGGAAGAGATGGTCGACCGACCGGACTTCCAGCCCATCGAAGGAGAGTTCGATTACGGTGCAGATCGGTACGGCGCGCCACTCGATCGTGCCGACGGCACTCGGATACCGCTTTTCAACGGCATGCCCAAGCGTGAGCAGGCAGAACAGGGGGAACTAGGTGATTGCGGCGTCATCGCCACCTTGGGGGCGGTCGCCGCGCACCAGCCAGAAGCCCTTCGTGCTTGTGTATCCGAAACCGACGACGGCAACTATCTGGTGCGCCTGCACGAGACAAGATATTCGACCGCCAGGCAGCGCTACGAGCCGACCGGCGCTTCTGTCTCGCTCACAGTCACGCCCGATTTGCCAGTAAAGAACATTGAGCCCGGCAAGCCGGTTTTTGCTCAGGTCTTGGCGAACGCGGCCTGGGCTTCGATACTGGAGAAGGCGATCGCTGGTTCGGATCGAACATGGACCGCCGAACGCTGGGGTAAGACGAATCGACTTTGGGAGGCGCGGGGCAACTCGGGAGAATCGCCAAGAGGTTACGAACGTCTAGACCACGGCAGTACTCCGGGAGAACGGGCCGAACTGCTCACCCAGCTTACGGGACTTCCGGCAAAGACGATTCAGTTCCCGAGTGGTCGTGATAACCAGGGGCGCAGTGCTGATCGTCAACTGCATGACGAGATCGTTCACCAACTCTCCAGCAGCAAGCCCGTGCTGGTGGGGACTCGCGATAAGCTTAAAGGTGAATCGAAACTCCCCAAAGAACTTCGCGCCAATCACGCCTACGAAGTCACTAAAATAGATGATCAAGGAAGGATCCATCTGAGAAATCCGTGGGGTGAAAAACATCCTGAACCATTGACAATTAAAGAATTCAGACGCGAAATACGGCCACGCTATACGACCTTGGAGTAACCATGGTACGCAGGAATGTCGCTCTTCGGGAAGGGACTCAGGCTCACTTGGAGAATGGGGTGAGGATGGGCCTGGTTGAGGTGAATATGGGGGAGGCTTCTGATCTGTCAGAGGTAATTCTTTTCGTCAAGAACGGCGGAGAGAGCGAATTTACCCTACGCCTTGGTGACACTTTTCCGGTCGGTGAACAGACTTGGAAAGTTGATCGCATAGAACAACTTGGAAGTAACAGATTGGGTGCCGTCTTCTCAAGGATCGAATAGCGCTCCAGGCAGTGTAGTCGGCTCATGGCTCAGGGAGGCCATGGGGCTGCCATTGGTGTGATCAGTCGTTCTGCTGCCCGCATGGTTGGCGAGGCCAGTCGCTGGACGAGGTTTCGCGCAAAATGCCGCTCTATGGCTCAATGTAACTGAGGCGCACGATGAAACCGACATGCAGCGCGGCCCTTAGAGACCAGTTGACGCGGGGCGGAATCTAGGTCGGTGCCCCGGCGGAGAAGTCGAAGCGTTACACCACAATGGAGTGATGGTGGCGGTCGAGAGGATCGGCTTGAAGCAGGGGACTCAGACCTACATTGGCGCGGATTCGAAGATCGGGCTGGTTGGTGCGCGCAAGGGGACTGATGACAGGCCTCCAGAGATTGCTCTCTTCGTCAAAGACGATAGTGAGCGCGACCTGATTCTCCGCCCCGGAGACACGTTTCTCGTGGGGGATCAGACTTGGAGGCTTGAGCGGGTCGAGGAGGCTGGCTGGGACAAGCTCGGTGCCGTTTTCGCCAGGATTGAATAGCGTCTTCAGGTGGCGGGTGCCTGTCGCCAGGTTGGGGTGCGTCGCTGGTGAGGTGGCCTTATGGCGGAGAGTTGCGTGATGACGCGTGTGAGTCCTCCCGGGCGATCGTTGGGAGGACTCATCTCGCCGGGCTGGTCGGGGTTATTTGGGTGCTGCCGGGTTTGTGGCGGAGGCGGCGGAGGTGGCCGTCGCTAGTGGGTCTTGGGTGGGGCGGTCGAGGATTTCGGCTAGGTCGGGGCTGGTGCCGTTTAGGAAGCCGTGCCGGATGCTTGTCGCGATCGAGGCGAGCATGGGCGGCTGGAACGGCAGCAGTTCCGGCACGTTCAGGAGCCTGCGCCGGTACTCGCCCAAACCGATCGTGCGGTGGGGGACTCCGAGTTGTTCGGCCACCTGCGCTGCCGTGATCGGCGTGCCGGTCAGGTCGTAGGTGCGTCCGTCGTGTCGTGCCGGATCCGCTGCAACGATCGCCGCGGCCTCGGCCAGGTCCGCACGGGCGACGGCGGCCAGGGCGCCGTCGCCGAACGCGGACTCCACCCCGTCGTCGGCCCACATCAGCAGAGCGCCGAAGAGTTCGGCATACAGGCCGTTGCGCAGGATCGTCCACGGCAGGCCGCAGGCGCGCACGAGCCGTTCGGTCGCGCGGTGCGCCAGTGCGAAAGCGAGGTGGTCGCCGGCGCCGGTCAGGCTCGTGTAGATGACGTGCTGGACGCCGTCACGGGCAGCGGCGTCCAGGGCGGCCCTGTGCCGCTCGATGACCTGGTCGTCCTCGGCATAGCCGGCGGAGATCAGCACCAGGGTCGATATCCCGGCGAGGTCCATGCCGGCGGGGTCGTCGAAATCGAGGCGCCGCATCCCGTCTTTCGGTGTGCGGCTGCCGCCTGTCGCGCTCGCGCCGCGGGCGTGCAGCGCCGAGAGGGTCGCCGAGCCGAGATTTCCGTTCGCTCCGGTCACCAAGATCATGTGCGTCACAGACTTCCGTAGTGGTTCTCTTCGGTAACTACGCTTGATCCTGATTTGCCCGCGCGTCGGCCACAAGGAGGCAGTCTCATGTCACCCACGCACACCGGTGTAACCGCCGCACCGGCGGCCCTCGACCCCTGCGGGCGCGCGGACCACCCCGACTGCGGGATCCGCGACGTCCTGGACCGCATCGGGGACAAGTGGTCGGTACTGGTGATCGTCGAACTCGCCGGCGGGCCGCGGCGCTTCCGGGAACTGCAACGCGCGATCGACGGCATCTCCCAGCGCATGCTCACCCTCACCGTGCGCAGGCTGGAACGCGACGGACTCGTCCTCCGCACCGTGTACCCGACCGTCCCGGCCCAGGTCGACTACCGCCTGACCGAGACCGGGACCAGCCTGACGCACCTGGTCAAAGCACTCGCCGACTGGTCCCTCACCCATCGCGACGTCATCGCTGAGGCGCGCCACCGATACGACCAGACCAACCCGGGCCACGACATCCGGTGACGGGCGGCGCAGAGCCTCGGCGTCTGAGGATGCTCGGCGCTGAAAATGGCAGGGTCTCGGCTGCGCGCTAGGGGCAGAATCGGGGCCATGACGAACGTGGCCGACCGGCAGATACCCGAGTACCTCAACTTCGTCGGGCCCGGGTGGCGCGACATCCTGATGCGGACCCACGCCGAACTCCTCACTGTGTTGCCGAACTACCAGGTGGCCCAGGTCAAGGAGAAGTACGGCATGCTGGACGTCAACCTGGGCGCGTACGTCGACCCCGTCACCGGGGAGTTCGGCATCGACCGGGAACTCGGCAGCCGGGTCAGTGCGATCATTCGGGCCGCCCGGGACGAGTCCCGTCGCACCTGCGAAGTGTGCGGCGAGCCGGGCAGTGAGACCGGCCAGGAGTGGATCAAAACGCTCTGCCCCGCCCACGCTCGGCGAACCTAGAACGGCCTGTGACTCCGCCAAAGCGTGCACGGCGTCCGGTCGGACGTCGTATCCATGCGGCCGCCTCGTCGAATGCCTTTCGGGCGATGGCTCCCGACCCCGTACTGTGCGTCCGCGTCCACTGTCACTGATGAGGTATGAGCCGGACGTCGTGGCGGGTGGTCGGGTGAGTGAAGGCGAGCAGGCTGGCGGCTTCCGCCTCTATCGCCGAGCGGTCCGCCGACGAGAGCGGGCGGAACGGTCGTACGGTCAGGGTGACGGCGTCGGCGGCGCTCTTCGCCGTCCAGGTGGCGGCGACCGTGCCGTCGACGAGGACCGTGGCGGCCACGGCGGCGCCGTTGCAGACGCGGCGGCGGATGTCGGTGGTCATCATCCGGGTGCGGTCGGCGTGGGCGAGCAGGGTCGCGTCGAATTCGGGCAGGAGGCGGACGGGCGCCGGGACGTCGCCTTCGGGACGTGGCGCGTCCGGCAGGTCGAAGAGCTCTCTGCCCGACGCGTCTGCGAACACGCGCAACTCGGGACGCAGGCGGTCGAACACCTCGCGGAGACCGCCGAGCCCCGACCAGGTGCGGGCGTCGGCCACCGACGCGGGGCCGAACGCGGTCAGGTATCGCCTGAACAGGAGGCACGCGTCCTGGAGCGTCGGTTCCCGGTGGACGCCCGTCCAGTCGGCGCGGGCGAACGGCGTCGCGCCGCGGACGTTCCACGTGCCGCTCGGGGCCGGGTGCACCACAGGTTCGAGGTACTGCGCCGACCATCCGAGGGCGGAGGGGTCGGCGTCCGGCCACCGGCGCGCGAGGAGCCGGCCGAGCTCGGGACGTGTGAGCGTTCGGCCGTCGGCGAGCAGGCCACGGGCCTCGGTGACGAGCGCGTCGAGGTCGGCGCCGGCGAGGCGGCGGCCGAACGCGGTGCGCTGCACCCGCCGCAGCAGCGGCGCCAGCTGCGGACGGATCAGCCGGAAGTCCGGCACTGACAGGAGGTGCTGCGTCGCACGCATCAACGTCGACCGCACCAGCTCGCGGCTCTCGATCGCCCCGGTCAGCTCGTTGATGGTGAAACCCTCCAGGCGGTTCCACAACGCCAGGTACGGCAGGTTCGGATCCTGCGCGTTGAGGCCGAGCAGCCGTTCGACAGCGGCGACCACCGGAAGGTCTGCGCGGCGCAGAAGCAGTTGCCGTCCGAGGAGCGCGCGGTTGAGCGCCCGCGCGGACAGCGTCTCGCGGGCGCCCATGTCAGCGCACCTTCCGGAAGAACGCGCGGATGTCGTCGGTCAGCAGATCGGGTGCCTCCATGGCCGCGAAGTGCCCGCCGCGGTCGTACTCGGCCCAGTGCACGATCGTGTGCTGCTGCTCCGCGAGCGCCCGGATCGTGAGATCACCCGGGAAGATCGCGCATCCGGTGGGCACGGGTGACCTCTCCATGGGGGCGCCCCACTGCGACGCCTCCTTGTACAGCCGGATCGACGACGCGAGCGTGTCGGTCAGCCAGTAGAGAGTGACGTTGGTGAGCAGGGCGTCCCTGTCGACCGCGTCCTCCGGAAGCCGCTTGGCCGGGTTGCTCCACTGCTGGAACTGGTCGACGATCCAGGCGAGCAGTCCGACCGGCGAGTCGTGCAGACCGAACGCCAGCGTCTGGGGCCGCGTGGACTGGATCGCCGCGTACCCGAACCGCTCACCGGACGGGTCGGTCAGGACGGCGAGCCGCTCCTTGTCGGCCTCGTCGTAGTCGTCGCCGCCGTCCCAGGACGGGAATGTCATCGGGCCGTTCATGTGGACTCCGACGACGCGCTCGGGGGCCGTTCCCGCGAGCAGGGGCGAGACGAAGGAGCCCACGTCGCCGCCGTGCGCGCCGTACCGCTCGTATCCGAGCCGGTCCATCAGCCCGGCCACCGCCTCGGCGTAGCGCGCGGGATCGCCGTCGCCGGGCCTGCGCGTCGGGCCGGAGAACGCGAATCCCGGCAGCGACGGCACGACCAGGTGGAAGGCGTCGGCCGGGTCGCCCCCGGCCGCCCGCGGGTCGGTGAGCGGGCGGATCACGTCCAGGAACTCGGTGAACGTCGCGGGCCAGCCGTGGACGAGCACGAGAGGAAGCGCGTCCGCCTCAGGCGATCGGACGTGCAGGAAGTGCATCCGCTGCCCCTGGACCTCGGTGACGTGGTGGGGGTGCTCGTTCAGCGCGGCCTCGTGCGCGCGCCAGTCGTAGCCGGTGCGCCAGTACTCGGCGAGGTCCTTGAGGTAGGAGACGGGGACGCCGTGGTCCCAGCCCACCCCGGGAAGCTCGTCGGGCCAGCGGGCGGCCGCGAGCCACGCGTTCAGATCGTCGATCCGCTCCTGCGGGATGTCGATGGTGAAGGGGTGAACGTCCTGTTCGGAAGTCATGGGAACGACGCTAGGAAGCAGTTAGGACGGCTTCGTTCCTAAGGCCTGGCATAGTGGAATCCATGCCGGACACATCCGCGCGGCTGCTCAGGCTGCTGTCGCTGTTCCAGACCCATGGCGACTGGTCCGGTGCCGAACTCGCCGACAGGCTGGGCGTCACCACCCGTACCGTCCGCAGGGACGTGGATCGGTTGCGGGAACTGGGTTACCCCGTCCATGCCACCCAGGGCACGGCCGGGTACCGGCTGGGGGCGGGGGCGTCGCTGCCACCCCTGCTGCTCGACGACGAGGAGGCGGTCGCGGTGGCGCTCGGGCTGCGGACGGCCGCCGGAGGGTCCGTCGCCGGGATCGAGGAGACGTCGCTGCGGGCGCTCGCCAAGCTCGAACAGGTGCTTCCGTCCCGGCTGCGGTACCGGGTGGCGACGCTGGCCAGGGCCACCGTCCGCGTCGGCGCCCGCGCCCCCGAGGTGGACGCCGACACGCTGCTGGCCATCGCCGAGGCCTGTCGCCGGCATGAGCGGCTGCGGTTCCGCTACGCGGGCCCGCGCGGGGACACCGTCCGCCATGTCGAGCCGCACAGCGTGGTCAACTTCGGACGCCACTGGTACCTCGTGGCCTGGGACGGCGACCGCGACGACTGGCGCACGTTCCGCGTCGACCGGATGAGGCCGCGGCTCCCGGCGGGTCCGCGCTTCCCGCCCCGCGCCCCTCCGGACGGCGACGTGGCGGCCTACCTCGCGCGCCGGCTGTCGGTCCGGACGTGGGCCTGCCAGGCGACGGTCACGCTGCACGAGTCCGCCGACGCGGTCGCACGCCGCGTGTGGCCGGGCATGGGCGTCGTCGAGGCCGTCGACTCCCGCAGCTGCCTGCTGCATGTGGGCGCCGACACCCCGTCCGCCCTCGTGTGGATGATCACGTCCGTGGACGCCGACTTCACCCTCACCAGCGGCCCGCCCGAACTGGCGGCGGCGCTCCGCGCCCAGGCCGCACGGTGCCTGGGGGCCGTCGACCACATCTGACCCGCCTCGTGCGGTCGGACGTTCAGATGATTCGGACAGCTTCCAGTACTTCGTCGTTGTTCAAGGCGTGCGTGGTGCCCTGCCAGCATTCGAACGGGCCGTAGTTGCCTCGGTCGAAAATGCTCTCCCAGGACTTCTCGATCTCGGTCCGCAGGTCGGCGGGCCAGTCCCGGACCGGGGCGTCGCGCATCCCCGCCGCGCGGAGACGGGCGTCGAAATCGTCGTGTTCCTCCTCCCAGCGGGCGAACGCGTCGTCCTCGGACTCGCCGGGCAGTCTCGGCATCCCCAGGCCCTTGTTCAGGACCAGGTGCCACTCGTCGAAGTGGGAGAGGAGCACCCGCTCGCGCGGGACCCGGCAGGTGAGCAGCACCCGGCCACGCGAGCGGCGGCAGGTATCGACCAGGTGCTTGCGACGGGTGCGCGCCCAGAACCACAGTGCGCCCTCTCCTCTGGTCGGCAGGCGGGCCGCCATCATGCGGTGGATCCATTCGTAGGCGTCCGTGAACGCTTCCTCGGCCAGTTCCGGGTCCGGCCTCAGCGTGCCCGTCGTGAGTAGGGACTCGAACGCCTCGGCCGACTGGACGGTGTGAAGCAGCAGCCGTTCCGCGCCGAGGTCGTAGCCCATCCGTCCGGCGGGCACGGCATGCGCAGGCTCGGCGCGACGAACTGGAAAGGGGTCCACGTGGTCATCATGACGGCTGAGAGCTACGCCGGTGTCGAGGTCCACGGGTGCGGTGGCGGCGCTAGGGCCGCGGCCCGCGCGAGCCGGTGATGAGGAAGACGGCGAGCGCGGTCAGGCAGAGGAAACCGGCCGCGCTCAGGCCGGCCACGTTGAGGCCGTGCACGAAAGCCTCGGTGGGCGGGCCGTGGTGGTGGCGGGCCGCGGCCGTCCCGGCGATCGTGCTGAGCAGTGCGGTGCCGAGGGACGCGCCGACCTGCTGGGAGGTCATCACCATGGCGCCGGCGACGGCGCTGTCGGGGCCCGCGCCGAGCGTGGCGGTGCTGTTGGCGGTGACCAGCACCCAGCCCGTGCCGATCCCCACCAGCAGGAACACCGGCATGACGTGGGTCCAGTAGCCGCTGTCGGGCCGCAGCAGACCGAGGAGGGCGAGACCGGCCGCGATCGTCAGCAGGCCGGGGCACAGCAGCGACCGCACCGGGGCCCGTGCCAGCAACCGGCTCACCGCCCGCACGCCGGCCATGAGCCCGGCGGTCAGCGGCAGGAACCCGAGGCCCGCCCGTATCGGCGAGTAGCCGAGCACGTTCTGCAGGTAGAAGGTGAGGAAGAACAGCGCGGCGAACATGCCCACCGCCAGGCCGAACACCGCCAGGTACGATCCGCCGCGGCGGCGGTCCAGGACGACCCGAGGAGGGAGCAGAGGGTTCCTCGCGCGGGTCTGGACCAGGACGAAGGCGGCCAGCGCCAGGACTCCGGCGGCGAGCGGGCCGCAGGTGGACGGGGCGGTCCACCCGTCGGGTTCGGCGCGCGCGAACCCGAGGACCAGGGTCATCAGGCCCGCGGTGGCGAGGACCGCCCCGGTGACGTCGATCCGCACGCCGGCCGTGCGGGGCGCCGGGCGCACGGTGTACAGCACCCCGGCCGCGGCGAGGGCCGCGATCGGCAGGTTCACGTACATGCACCAGCGCCAGTCGAGGTAGTCGGTGAGCACCCCGCCCAGCAGGACGCCGAGGCCGGAGGAACTGCCCATCACGGTGCCGTAGACGCCGAACGCCTTGCCGCGCTCGGCGGGCGTGGGGAAGGCGGCGGCGAGCGTCGCGAGGACGGCCGGGGTGAGCAGGGCGCCGAACAGGCCCTGGAGGGCCCGTCCGGTGAGCAGCGCCGCCGGGCCGGTGGCGGCGCCGCCCAGGGCCGAGGCCGCCGCGAACCCGGCCAGCCCGGTCAGCAGGACGCGCCGGCGGCCGAGCAGGTCCGCGAGCCGCCCGCCGAGCAGCAGCAGGCCGCCGTACCCGAGGGCGAAAAGCGTGATCACCCATTGCCGGGCCGGGTCGGTCAGGTGGAGGGAGCGCTGCACGGAGGGCAGCGCGATGTTCATGATCGTCAGGTCGATGCCGATCATGAGCTGGGCCGTCGCGACCGCGGCCAGCGCCCACCAGCGCCGGGGGTCGGGGACGGCGGCGGTGGGCGGCCGCGTCGTGGCGCTCGTGGCGGTCACGGCTAGAACATCCCGTTCGGGTTCGCGGCGGTCTCCGGGATCGGCTGCATGACGTCCCAGTGCTCGATGATCTTGCCCTGGTCGTCGAGCCGGAAGATGTCGACGATGGCCGTTCCGGGCGTGCCGGGCACGCGCACGCCGTGCACGTGCGCGATGACGAAGTCGCCGTCGGCGAAGATCCGCTTGACCTCGGCGCGCAGCGCGGGGAAGTCGGCTCGCAGCTGGCAGAGGAACGCCTCGAAGCCCTCGATCCCGTCCGCGATGCGGGGGTTGTGCTGGACGTAGCGATCGCCGACGAGCTTCGCGGCGGCGGCGAAGTCCTTCTGGTTGAGCCCGACTTCGTAGAAGTCGAGGACGGTCTGCTTGTTGGTCTCCAGCCTTGGATCCACGCTGTCCTCCATAAGTGAACGGCTGTAGCGCTACGACTGTAAGGCAACGGTCGTCGCAATACAATGCCGGGCATGGACGCGACATCCCCGCCCCCGCCCGCGCCGGCGCGGGGCCGCAACCGGCGAGGACAGGGAGAACGGCTGCGCCGCGACATCGTCGACGCCACCCTGCGGATGCTGGACGAGTTGGGGGACGACGAGGCGCTGTCCCTGCGCGCCGTCGCGCGCACGGTCGGCATCGCCGCGACCTCCGTCTACATTCACTTCGCCGACCGCGACGCCCTCGTCTACGCCGCACTGGAGCAGTGCACCCGCGACCTCCTGAAGGACCTGGAACAGGCCGAGTCGGCTTTCGACGACCCGGTGGCTCGGCTGCGGGCGCGTCTGCTGTTCCTCGGGACCTGGGTCCACGACCACGGGGGGCTGTACAAGGTGCTGCACGAGAGCACCCTCAACCAGCGGATGCGCCTGGCGTTCAAGGAGGAACTCGCCGAGCGCGCCACCGCCGCCGTGCAGCGGTGCATCGACGCGGGCCGCGCCCCCGCCGCCGACGCCGCCGAGGTCGCGTTCGACCTGCGCGCGGCCGTGCACGGCGCCGTGTCGATCCGGGTCAACGAACCGGCCCTGGCGCTGCCGCCCCTGGCGGACCAGATCGACCGGTTCCTCGTCAAGCTCGTCGGCGTGCACCTGACGGGAAGCGGATCCCCGGCCTGATTCAGGAGGGGCAGAAGACGGCCTCCACGGCCTTGCCCGCGTCAAGCTCCACGGCGCTGGGTTTGACGCTCAGGGTGAACGACATCGCGAACTGGCGGCGGCCGTCTGCCGAGTAGAAGGTCATGGCGATGGACCCGGGGGCCAACCCGCCCGCGATGAAGAAGTCGTCGCCGCAACTGCTGCGGCCCTTGCGCCGAAGGCGCGAGTCCTCGGGGAGCCGGTCGGTCAGGATCCGCTGGAGTTCCGGCGGCAGCAGCCTGCCCTGGGCGAATGCTCGTTGGAAGGCGCTGACGTCGTGCGCGGTGGAGACCACCCCTCCGGCCCCACCGGTGAGGCTGGCGTTGAAGCGGTCCACATCGCGCACCCTTCCGTCGGCGTCGGGGTAGTAGCCGTGGCCGTGCGGCCCCTCGACGCCGTCCGGCGGCGTGGCCATGAGGTGGGACCTGGTCATCCCGAGCGGGCCGAACAGGTGATCGTGCAGCTCGGTGCCCAGGTCGTGGCCGGTCGCCCTTTCGATGATCATGCCGAGGAGGGTGTAGTTCGTGTTGGAGTAGGACCATGACCCGCCCGGTTCCCCGGTCCGGGGCCGGTCGCGGCTCCACCTCACCAGATCGAGCGGCTGGTAGCGGGTCGTGAAGTCGAACACGTCGAACGAGGGGTCGTCTCCCTCGCTCCCGTCCGGCTTCGGCTTTCCGGCGTACCAGTCGGGGATGCCGGAGGTGTGCCGGAGCATCTGCCGTACCGTGATCTCGTCGGCCCGCTCCACCAGATCCTTCTCCACCACCTCCGGCAGCAGGTCGGCGAGCTTGTCGTCCACGCCCAGCCGGCCCTCCTCGACCAGTTGCAGCACCACGGTGGCCACCATCTGCTTGGTCTGCGACCAGATCCGGAAGCGGGCGTTCGCCGGTATCCTTCCGCCCTTTCCGTCCAGCAGGCGCGAGCCCCCGCTGCCCAGCCCGACGGGCTTCCCGTCGAGGTACGCCCCGCCGACGGCCCCCACGACCCCGGGAGTCCTGGCCAGTTCCTCCATCGCCTCCTGCACGTTCCCGACCCGCGCCGGGGCGGCGGTGGCGGGCGTGGCCTGTGCCGCCATCGTCATGGCGAGGCCGGCGGCGATACCGGCCTTCAGCAGCGGGCGAACGTTCTTATGCGACACCACGCGTTTCCTTTTCGTGTTCACCTTCCGAAGCCGGGGGAACGGGCCCTCGGCACGGACCGCCGTGGTCCGTGCCTCCACCGAAGACGAAGGATCGTTGCGGCGGCGTATGCGCTTTTGGATACGCCCGCGATAACGCCGCCACGGCTGAGGCTGAGGGTTTATCGGTCGCTGGGAGTAGCCGCAGCTGCGCGGCCGAGTCATCATGCGCGACGGAACGTGGCTGGAGTAGCGGCTCCAGCGGTGGCCCGGGCGGCGAGCGGTCCGGAGCCTTGGCTACTGGACGATGACGGTGGCCTGGGTGGCCTGCTTGTCGTCGGTCCAGCCGTCGTGGCCGGCGTCGGACCGCCAGTGCTTGCCCGCGTAGCGGACTTCGGTCAGGCCGTAGGCCTGGGCGTGGGTGACGGCCCAGCTCGCGACGGCCCAGCCTGAGCGGGGGTTCGTGACCTGGATCGCGTTCCACGATTTCGGGTCGGACGGGGAGCCCGCCTTGAGCGGGCCGGGGCCGCCGACCTTCAGGCGGCTGCCGAAGGCGCGGCGCATCTCCAGGAGCGCCTCGGGGCGGCGGGACGTCGTCTTCTTGTCGGGCGGGTACCAGCAGCGGGCCGTGGCGGGCTCGCGGCCGGTGAAGGCGGTCGCGAGGAGCTTGCCGTCGGGCTCGTGCTGGGCGTAGGCGCGGCCGTCGGCGCTGCGCTGCACCTTCTGCGCCGCGTCGTGCAGGTCGCGGTCGAGGTAGTCCTTGACCTTGACGAGGGCGTCGAAGAACTTGCTGGTGGCCTGGACGGGGTCGCGGAGCTTGTCCGGCGTGCCCCAGCCCTGGGACGGGCGCTGCTGGAACATGCCCACCGAGTCGCGGTCGCCGTTCGGCAGGTTGTGGATGTGCGACTCCTGGATCGCGGTCGCGTAGGCGATCACCACGGCGCGTTCGGGGAGCTGCTTGCGGAACGCGACGGCGGCGATGGTGGCGGCGTTCGCGCCCTGCTCCAGGTCGAGCGGCATCTTGCCGAGGCTCGTGCGCACCTCGCAGCCGGACCCGTGCAGGTACGGGCGCATCCGCTGGAACGCCGCGTAGACGCCCACGCCCGCCAGCAGCACGACGACGCCCAGGACCGCGGCCCAGCGGACGCCGCGCCGGCGGCGCCCGCCGCTCGCCCCCTCATCGGGGCGCGCCTTCAACCTCGCCCAAACAGCCACGCGAAGACAGTACTGGGAGATGGCCACCAGTAAGCTCAGGAGGCATGACCGAAACGTTCACCAGCCCGATCTCCGGCGGCATCGACGAGTTGTGGGAGCGGCGCGCCGAGCTGACGCCGGACGACGCCGAGGCCCGAGCGGCCATCGTGGCCGCCGTCGACCAGCTCGACGCCGGTGAGGCCCGCGTCGCCCGGATCGATCCCGCGACCGACGAGGTCGTCGTCGACGAGCGGGCCAAGCGGGCGATCCTGCTGAGCTTCAAGGTCCTCGGCATGGCGCGCTCGCAGGTGGGCGACTTCCGGTACCACGACCGCATCCCGCTGAAGACGCGCCTGGACGGCGTGCGCGTCGTGCCGGGCGCCATCGCGCGATGGGGCGCCCACCTGGCGCCGGGCGTGGTGCTGATGCCGTCGTTCACCAACATCGGCGCCTACGTCGACTCCGGGACGATGGTCGACACGTGGGCCACCGTGGGGTCGTGCGCGCAGGTCGGCAAGAACGTCCACCTGTCGGGCGGCGTCGGCATCGGCGGCGTGCTGGAGCCCCCGAACGCCAAGCCGGTGGTCATCGAGGACGAGGCGATGATCGGCAGCCGCTCCATGATCGTCGAGGGGGCGCGGGTGGGGCGCGGCGCCGTCGTCGGGTCGGGGACGAACCTGTCGGCGTCCATGCCGGTCATCGACGTGGAGACCGGCGAGGAGATCAGCCGCGGGCGCATCCCCGACTGGTGCGTCGCGGTGGGCGGCACCCGCTACAAGGAGTTCAAGGGCGGCACGTTCGGGCTCCCGGCGGTGCTGATCCTCAAGCGGCTGGAGGAGGGGCAGCGCCACGACAAGGCGTCCCTCAACGACATCCTCCGCGACCACGGCATCAACACCTGAGCGGGAACTCGGCGACTTCGAGGGGGCGGTCGGTGAGGACGGCGGCCGAGGCGGCGTAGCCGGGCCCGGCGTCCAGGTCGGCGAGGCGGACGGGCGAGACGGCCGCCTCGCCCTCCCAGCCCAGCACCTCGGGGGGCTCGTCCGGGCCGGAGACGTGGATGGCGGTCATCGGCGCGGCCAGGCCGTGGCCGGTGGCCTTCAGAAGGGCCTCCTTCCGGCTCCAGTAGACGTGAAAACCGCGCTTCCGGTCGGTCGTGGCCTTCAGCGCCTCCGATTCGGCGTCGGTGAGGACCATGCGGGAGAGGCCGTCGATGTCGCGGTCGCTCTCCTGCTCCACGTCCGCCCCGACCTCGGCGCCCTCGACGAGGACGAGCAGGACGCGGTCCCCCGAGTGGGAGAGCGAGAAGTCCAGGCCGCTGCCGGGCAGGCGCGGCTTGCCGTGCGAGTCGCCGCACAGGAGGCAGTCGGTGGTGAAGCGCAGGTCGCGAGGGGGGCGGCCGGTGGCCTCGGCGAGGACCGTGCGCGCGAGGAACCGCCCGGTGACGAACCGGGCCTTGTCCTCGGCGCGCATGAACCGGTCGTAGCGGGCGCGCTCCCCGTCGTCCAGGAGGTCGCGCATCCGGGGGTCGTCGGCGGGACGCGCCCAATGGACGGCGCACTCCAGTACGGGCATCTCCACGGACGCGATGATAGATAACCTTCGACCATGGGGCTTGATCTCTACTCGGACGTCGCGGACCTGACGGCGGCGGTCGTCGACATCGAGTCGGTGAGCGGCGGGGAGGAATCCCTGGCCGGGGCCGTCGAGGAGGCGCTGCGCGCGCTGCCGCACCTGGCGGTGGAGCGCGTCGGCAACAACGTCGTCGCGCGCACCGATCTCGGACGGGCCGAACGGGTCGTGCTGGCCGGGCACCTCGACACCGTGCCGCTGAACGGCAACCTCCCGTCCCGCGTGGAGGGCGACCGGCTCTACGGCTGCGGCACCACCGACATGAAGAGCGGCGTCGCGGTCGCGCTGCGGCTCGCCGCGACCGTCGCCCGGCCCAGCCGCGACGTCACCTACGTCTTCTACGACTGCGAGGAGGTCGAGGCCGCGCGCAACGGGCTGCGGCACCTCGCGCAGGCCCGGCCCGAACTGCTCGCGGGCGACTTCGCGGTGCTGATGGAGCCGACCGGCGGGCTGATCGAGGGCGGCTGCCAGGGCACGATGCGCGTCCAGGTCACCGCGACGGGGGAGCGGGCGCACAGCGCGCGCGCCTGGATGGGGTCGAACGCGATCCACTCGGCGGGGGCGATCCTGGACGTCCTGCGCGCCTACGAGCCGTCCCGTCCGGTCGTGGACGGGCTGGAGTACCACGAGGGCCTGAACGCGGTGTTCATCTCGGGAGGCGTCGCCGGGAACGTCATCCCGGACGAATGCGTCGTCACCGTGAATTATCGGTTCGCGCCCGACAAGTCCCTCGCCGACGCGGAGGCGTACCTCCGGGAAACCTTCGCCGGCTTCCAGGTGACGGTCACCGACGGGGCGTCCGCCGCCCGCCCGGGGCTGCACCACCCGGCCGCCGCCGCGTTCGCCGCGGCGAGCGGCGCCGAGGTCCGCGCGAAGCTCGGCTGGACGGACGTCGCCCGCTTCGCCGAGCTCGGTGTCCCGGCCGTCAACTACGGCCCCGGCGAGCCGACCCTCGCGCACACGCGGGACGAGTACGTCGAGATCCCTCTCATCGCCGAGTGCGAGCAACGAATGCGCACGTGGCTGGAGGGTCCCATTACCGTGGCCTCATGACAACGGAAGTGAATTCCCGCTCGCGCCGGCAGGGGCCGGCCATGCTGCGGGGGCGGGCCGTCCCCCCGACCACGACCGACCAGCGGCTCCTGGACGGCCGCGGCCCGGTCGACTGGGTGCACGCCGACCCGTGGCGGGTGCTGCGGATCCAGGCGGAGTTCGTCGAGGGCTTCGGCCTCCTCGCCGAGCTGCCGAAGGCCGTCAGCGTCTTCGGCAGCGCCCGCACCAAGCCGGACTCGCCCGAGTACGAGCTCGCCGTCGACATCGGCGCCCGCCTGCACGAGGCCGGCTACGCCGTCATCACCGGCGGCGGGCCGGGGATCATGGAGGCGGCCAACAAGGGCTGCGACGAGAACGGGGGCCTGTCGGTCGGCCTCGGCATCGAGCTGCCGTTCGAGCAGAAGCTGAACGACCACCTCGACATCGGCCTGGAGTTCCGGTACTTCTTCGTCCGCAAGACGATGTTCGTGAAGTACTCGCAGGCCTTCGTCGTCCTGCCGGGCGGCTTCGGGACGCTGGACGAGCTGTTCGAGGCGATCACCCTCGTCCAGACCAAGAAGATCACCCGGTTCCCGATCGTGCTGGTCGGCACGAAGTTCTGGGGCGGCCTGCTCGACTGGGTCAAGAACTCGATGCTGCCCTCCGGCAAGATCTCGCCGCAGGACATCGACCTGATCCACCTCACCGACGACCCGGAGGAGGTCGTCCGGATCATCATCGAGGGCCACACCCGGGCCGAGCAGGAGATCATCGAGTCCCGCGCGGCCGCCGAGGCCGCGGAGACCGCCGGGGAGTAGCCCCGCCCCGCGGACCTGCATGATCCTCCCGATCATGCAGGTCCAGACGGTCTCCGCGTGCGGGGGCCGCGCTAGCTGGGCGCCCGGTCCGTCCACTCGGCCGTGATCGCGGCGCCGCCGGGGACCGCGACCCGCGCGCCGTCCGCCGAGACGAAGAAGTCGGTGTCGGTGATCCGGGACGTCTTCGGATCGACGACCACGTGCGCGTTCCCTCCTCCGCCGAAGGAGATCGACAGGCCCTGCCCGCCCTTGACCGCACCGAGGTTCTCGACGTTCGGGTAGGCGGCGATCGCGCGGAAGGCGGCCGCGCGGACCTTCGGCGGGGCCGGGAGCTGGGAGACGAGGGAGAGGAGCCCGTCGAAGACGGAGCGCTCCCGCGCGGCCGCGTCGGGGCGGCCGGCGCTGGTCTCGACGTCGCTGCGCTTCACGCCGGCGGCGATCCACGCCTTCAGCGCGCCGGGAGAGCCCGGGAGGCTCTGGAGCTGGGCGAGGGTGACGCCGGGCCCGCCGAGCCGGAACGGAGCGGGCGCGGTCAGCGAGACCACCTTGCCGCCCGTCTTGTCTCCCTTCCACCAGACCCGGCCGTCGCGCCCGGTCCAGCTCTCCAGCGAGGTGCGGGCGCCGCCCTCGCGAGCGGTGAACGTGGTCCTGACGTACCAGTAGGCGCCGCCTTCCGCCGGCGTCTTCGCCGCGGTGGTGGCGGCCACGAGCAGGACCTGCCGGCCGGACGGGGCCGACGCGCCAGGGCCCTCGTCCGGCTTCGGGGCCCCTCCGGTGCCGACGGCGCCGATCACCACCGCGGCGGCAGCGGCGGCGACGGCGGTCCCCGCCGCGGCGAGGAGGAGGGGGCGCCGCCGTGAGGGGCGGCGCGGAGCCTGCTCGGCCGGTCGAAGGTCCTGCTGGATCTCGCTCATCACGAACTCCTGGAGTCGTTGGCGGCGGTCGCCCGGCAGATCCCGCTCCACCGGCGCCGGCAGCAGCCGGGCCAGCTCCTCACGCTCGTCCGGGTTCGGCTGGATCGGTGTGGAATTCATCGGGTCTTCTCCTGAGCGGACCGGACCGCGATCTCGCGGTCACCCTCTTGCTGTCCGTGGCCGGAAGGCGGTTCCCGGTCTTCTGCGGGCGGCCGGTCTTCCGCGGGCGGCCGGACGCCTCCGGCGGTGAGGCCGTCGAGCTTCCTGCGGGCGCGCGACAGCCGGGAGCGCACCGTGCCGACCGGCACGCCGAGCGCTTCGGCGGCCTCGGCGTAGCCGAGCCCCGACCAGACGCACAGGGCCAGCACCTCGCGCTCGGGCTCGCGCAGCGCCGCCAGCGCCGCGCGCATCAGCGCGAGCCGCTCGCGATCGTCGATGCGGCCCGCGGCCTCGTCGGTGAAGTCCGGGACCGTGTCGCTCCTCGGAAGCCGCGCCAGCGCACCGTCGTGCCGACGGGCCGCGCGGCGCACGTTGCGGGCGACGTTGGTGGCGATGCCCAGCAGCCAGGGACGCAGCGACCCCTCGGCCTCGACGTCGACCCTCTCGCGAAGGCGCCATGACTCCAGGAAGGTCAGGGACACCACGTCCTCCGCCGTCGCCCAGTTCCCGGTGAGGCGGAAGGCGTGGTTGTAGACCGAGCGCACATGTTCGTCGAACAGCTCTCGGAACGCATCCGGATCCCCGGCGTGAACCCGGGCACGCATACTCATCTCCACATGCGGGGACTGTTCGCCGGGTCGCCCGGGTTCCCGTGACCTGCCTCACATGGCGCGGCCGGAGGCGGTGTCATCCACTGGCGATCACGGCTGCCGGGGTCACGATCGCGAGCACGACCTGCCCCGTGACCAGGATCGGGTGGATTCGCCGGGTCACCGTCCAGGCGGACCGGAGGACCAGGGCGGCGACGCCGGCGGCGGCGCTGCCCCAGAAGGACCACCAGGCGATGGTCAGGCGGGTGTCGGAGGCCGGATCGCACTGCTCCCCGTAGGTGAGGCACCGGCCGTACTCGGGGGTCGCGAGCACGCAGATCCAGGCGAGCACGGTGGCGGGAAGCAGCAGGGCGAGCGCGATCGCCGCGGCCACGCGCCAGCCGGAGCGCTTCCGGGAGACGGCCGCGGTGTTCTCTGTGGTCACGACCTCAGTGAACAGCCTTCCGGTCGCTTGATCGATCCGTGCGGCTACTCATGTCAGTCCGGTGCGGTACTCAGCGGGGGCCGTCGCGCCATGCGGACTGTTGACGGCGTGTGACGGCACCGGTAGGAAGAGGGCTTTGTGTCGTGCGCCGGAGTGTGTTGCGGCCGACCGGAAGTGGGGCGCGGAGCGGGATGCCGGTGTTGCGGCGAGCGGGGCTGTTCGGAGTGGTGCCGCTGGTGGCGATCGCCGTCGCCGTGTTCGCCTGGTACCGGCTCAGCGACACCGGCAGGGACTGGCGCTACCGGGACGCGCTCGCCGGGTTCTGCCAGGGGCTCGTCCCCGAGGCCGAGTCCGCCGTCCTCACCGGCCACGAGACGGGAGCTCTCGGCCGCGACGAGCACATCGCGGACGACGCCCTGCGCTGGGAGCGGTGCGCTGTCGCCGACCTCAGCCTCACCATCGGCGACGTCGCCGACACGCTGAACAACACCGGCTCTCCCGGCGCGTTCTTCACCCGGCTGCACCGCGGCTCCGACGAACTGCCGGTGGCGCTGGGCGGCGGCCGGGAGGGCTACACCGATCTGCGCAACACCGCGGTGGTGCTGACCTGCGCCAATCGGCCCGCGTCCGTCCTGGTGTCCGCGGCCTCACAGGAGACGCTCGCGGATCCCGCGGAGGCGCACCAGGTCGCCCGGCTCGTCATCGCCATCGCGGTGCGGGCGGCCCGCCACTACGGCTGCGACGCCAGATCCGGCGGCCCTGTGCCGCCCGTGTCGAGGCCGGCCGGGGAGACGGCCCCCGAGAACGTCGGCGGCACCTGCGCGGGCATCCCGGTCGCCACCGCCGTGGACAGGGGCGAGGTCAACTGGATCAAGAGGACCGACGGCGGGGGGAACGCGCCGGTCGAGGAGTGCGTCCTCGGCAAGACCGTGGCCTTCTCCGCGGCGGCGTACCACTTCCAGGCGAACTACGGCCCGTACGCGCAGAGGCTGCGGACCACCTGGTACGACGGCGGGCACGGCGGCGGCGGTTACGGCGTGAAGGCCGATTCCGGCCTCGAGCCCCGCGGTGCCTGGGCCACGGCACGCTGCCCAGGGCACACCGCACGGGCGCTGTTCCTGGTCGACGCGACCGAGTACGCCGCCCCGACGAAGTCGTTTCTGCGGGCCGGGCTGCGGGCGTTCGCGGGGCACGCCGTCGCGCGGCACGGTTGCACGGACCTCCGTCTGCCGCGCTGAACGGCCGGATCAGGCGTCCCCGGCGGTGCGCTGGTCCATGAGCACCGCCGCCTGGCCGACCACCACCGCCGCGGGGCCCAGAAGGAGCTCGACGCCCCGCCGGACCGCGTCTGAGCCCGCGCCGGGCCGGGTCAGCTCTTGTCGCGGGCGTTGCGGATCATGTCCCGGACGCGGTCGCTCACCGCGGCGAGCGGCCCGGCGAGCATGTTCTTGGTCGCGGACTCCACCCCCGGATGCGGGTGCGTGGGCGCGGTGGCCTCGGCGGCGCGGACGGCGGCGGCGAAGCCCTTGAGCTGGGCGGGGCTCAACTCGTCCTTGAGCCGGTCGAACTCGTAGCGCTCCTCGGCACGGGCGTGGGTCAGCACGTCCACGCGGAGCTTGTCGAGCGACTTGAGGAAGCGCGGGTCGCCGGTGTCCATGCCGTCGAGCTCGGCGAGCAGCTCCTTGGCCTCGCGCTCCTCGGCCAGCCGGTCGTCCACGATGCCGTCGCCGCCGGGCAGGCGACGGGCCGCCGGGTGGACGATCTCCTCCTCGGCGGTCTCATGGATCGCCAGCAGCTTGACCAGCTGCTGGAAGGCGTCCTTGCGCTCGGCGCCCTCGGAGTTCATGACCTCGTCGAACAGGTCCCTGATCCGGCCGTGCTGGGCGCGCAGCAGGTCGACGACGTCCTCGGTGGTCTCGGCGTTGGCGGGTGTGGTCTGCATGGCCTCTCGCTTTCTCGCTCGGTCGCGGCCTGGCGCGGGGCGCCGTGCGCGTGCGGTGGTGGGGCGATGCGGCGGCCCGTACCCAGGGCAGGAAGCCCCATACCGGTGGCTCTCGGTTCTTCCTGCCGGGCTTCGGTCAACGCCGGACCAATCTTGGAACCGGGTGGTGCCGGGAGGTGCAGGACGGATCGCTTCGGGTACGCGCCCCGGGCGTCAGCCCGAACATTCCCGAACAGGAAGGGACGAGCCTGGTGGCCTTCAACCCGCTCGAACACCGCGGCATCCCGCTGGACGACCAGCTGCGCAACTGGGCGCAGCTGGACGTGGCGCCCGTCGACCCCGACACCTCCGATCCCTACACCAAGTGCCGCATCATCGCGATGAACGGCATCGAGGTGGAGGCGATCATGTTCAGCCACCACTTCAACCGCATCTGCCCCGACCTGGAGGTCAAGCGGCAGCTGGCCCAGGTCCGCAACATCGAGCAGCAGCAGCAGAAGGTGGTCAACTGGCTGCTGCCCGGCCAGGCGTCGGTGCTGGAGACCACCATCAGCTACGAGCAGGTCGCGGTGGACCTGACCGGCTGGGTCGCCCGCCAGGAGCCCGACCCCTACCTCAAGCAGGCCTACCAGTTCGGGCTGCTGGAGGACTTCGACCACCTGTACCGGTACGCCAACCTGTACGAGATGATCGAGCACCGCCGGGCCGAGAAGATCGTCGACCAGCTCACCGAGGTGATGCCGGGACGGCCCGGCCACCTGCAGCACCGCCACCCCTTCGACAACGTCCGCGAGCCCTACGACCGCGAGGCGGCGGCGCCGGTCTCCAAGCTGCACGCGCTGACGATCATGGCGGCCGAGCAGCAGACGATGAACTTCTACATGAACGTCGGCCCCATGTACATGGAGCCCATCGCACGGCAGCTCTACCAGGACATCGGCCTCATCGAGGAGGAGCACGTCACCCACTACGAGTCGCTGGTCGACCCCGGGGAGACCTGGTGGGAGCGGCTCGTCAACCACGAGTACAACGAGTGCTACCTGTACTACTCGTTCATGCAGACCGAGTCCGACCCGCGCGTGAAGGGCATCTGGGAGCTGCACCTGAACATGGAGCTGGAGCACCTGCGGATCGCCTGCGACCTGATGCGCCGCCACGACGGCCGCGACCCCGAGAGCATCCTCGCTCCCGCGCTGCCCGAGCCGGTCACCTTCGAGCCGAACAAGCAGTACGTGCGCGAACTGCTCGCCACGCAGATCGACTACACGACCCTCGGCACCGGCTACGTCCAGGAGGCGCACCGCCGCTTCGAGGAGTACCAGGACAAGATCAACGCCGAGCGGCCGCCGCAGGAGCGCGTCATCGACGAGCACCGCGCCAAGTTCGGCGACGAGTACCGCCTGGAGACCGACGGGCCCCACCCGGTCGGGCACCTCCGCGACAAGCCCGCCGGCTGACCGCCCACCGCCCACCCGCCTTGCCCCGGTCCGCGCCCCCGCCGCCTTCGGCCATGACGCGGCCTTTCGAGCACGGGGAATTGTGGCACGGTCCACCGCCGGATGGCCGTAATCGGTCACATGGCCGGCTTCGGGATGTGCTGGGGTTGGGGGAGGACGCCGTAAGCGAATGCTGACCGGCGTGCGGCTTTCGATGGCGGTAGGAGGCTGCGATGGGTGTGCGGTACAGCCTGTACGACTTCGGAATTCAACAGGACCCGTATCCGGTCTACGCGCAGTTGAGGGAGGACGCGCCGGTATACCGAAATGACGAGGAGAATTTCTTCGTCCTGTCGCGGCACGCGGACGTGACCGCGGCTTTCCGGGACTTCCGGCGCTTCTCCAGCGCGAACGGGATCCTCCTGGAGCCGTCGGTGTGGGGGCCGGATGCGCGGACGCACGCGTCGTTCCTCGCGATGGACCCGCCCGAGCACACCCGGATGCGCGGGCTCGTGGCTAAGGCGTTCACCCCGCGCCGCGTCGCCGCGCTCGAGCGACGGGTCCGCGGCATCGCGCGCGGCCACCTGGACCGGGCGCTGGACGGCGCGGGACCGGGCGGCGCGGAGCTGGACCTCGTGGCCGACTACGCGGCGCTGCTGCCGATGGACGTCATCTCCGAGATGGTCGGCGTCCCGGAGTCCGACCGCGGCGAGCTGCGGCGGCTGGCCGACGCGATCGTCCACCACCAGCAGGGCGTCCGGGACGTGACCGAGGCGGGCCGCGGGGCGATCTCCGCCCTGGTGGGCTACTTCCACGGTCTGATCGCCGAGCGCCGGGCGCTGCGCCGCGACGACCTGGCGTCGGCGCTGCTGGACGCCGCCGACGGCGACGACCACCTGACCGAGGCCGAGATCATGGGGGTGCTGTTCATCCTGATCGCGGCCGGGACCGAGACGGCCACCAACCTGATCTCCAATGCCTGGCACTGCGCCTGGCGGCATCTGGACCGGCCGTCCGGGGCGTTCGGGCGGATCGGCGACTGGATCGAGGAGACGCTGCGGCTGGAGGCTCCGGCGCAGGCCGACGGGCGGACGGTGACCGCGGAGTTCACGCTGCACGGCGTGACCGTCCCGGCCGGGGCCCGCATGCTGCTGGTGATCGGCGCGGCGAACCGCGACCCGCGCGCCTTCGCCGATCCCGACCGCTTCGACCTGGGCCGCGACACCACCACCAAGATCAGTTTCGGGTCGGGGCGGCACTACTGCATCGGCGCGCACCTGGCCCGGCTGCAGGCGCGGGTCGCCCTGGAAGAGCTCGCGGCCCGCACCGGCGACTACGACATCGACGAGGCCAGGGCGCGGCGGGTCAACTCGCCGTACGTGCGCGGGTTCGCCGAGCTGCCGACCGTGATCAGCCGCGGGACGGGGTGAGGGGCGGGGGACCGGTCAGGGCTTGCGGGCGACGGCTCCGATGAAGTGGCACCACTGCGGGGCCGGCGCCGGCCCCGCGGGACGCGGGCGGCCCCACTGCGGGACCCACACGACGCCGGGGTCGAGGATCTCCAGCCCGGCGAAGCAGCGGGCCACCTCCTCGGGGCCGCGCGAGTAGATCGGCAGTTTCGACCTGCGGTACACGGCCCGGGAGTGCTCGGTGTCACCGGGGTCCATGCCGCCGTCGTAGCCGTGGGAGATCACCACGTGGCTGCCGGAGGGCAGCCGGCCGGCGAGGCGCCCGACGAGCCCGGCGGGGTCGTCATCGTCGTGCACGAAGTGCAGGACGGCCACCAGCAGCAGGCCCACGGGCTCGCCGAGGTCGATCAGCTCGTTCAGCCGGGGGTCGGCCAGCAGCTCCTCGGGGCGGCGCAGGTCGCCCTCGACGACCGCGACGCTGGGGCTGCCCTCCAGCAGGGCCCGGCCGTGCGCGAGCACCACGGGGTCGTGGTCGACGTAGACCACGCGGGCGTCCGGAGCGGCGTCGCGGGCGATCTCGTGGACGTTGCCCTGCGTGGGCAGGCCGGTCCCGACGTCGATGAACTGCCGGATGCCGGCCTGCGCCGCCAGGTGGCGGACGGCGCGGGTCAGGAAGTCGCGGTTGGCGCGGGCCGCGGCGGGGGCGTCGGGCACCGTCTTCATGATCTCCTCGGCGGCCGCGCGGTCGACGGCGTAGTTGTCCTTGCCGCCGAGGAAGTAGTCGTAGATGCGGGCGGGGGAGGCCTGGAGGGTGTCGATGGCCAGGTCGGCGGCCCGGTCCGCGGGCAGCGGCACCAGGGCGGGACGGGGCCGGTAGTCCAGCCCCGGGTCGTCGCGGCCGATCTGGCCGGCCGTCCGCCGGAGCGACCGAACCGTCGGGGCTCTTGAGGTTGTTGAAGAACACGAAGTGCTGGTCCGAC
>NZ_JBFARL010000004.1:0-109364 GCF_040674655.1 Actinomadura sp. NPDC049753
GGCGGGGGGGCGGCCGGGGCCCCCCCCCCCGCCGGCCCCCCCCCCGCGCACGGCTCGGCCGTGCGGGCGCGGGGCCTCGGAGTGAAGGGGGCGCGCGGCTGGGTGTTCCGCGACGTCGAACTGGACGTCCCGGGCGGCGCGCTGGTCGCCGTCAGCGGCATCGCGGGCACCGGGCGCACCGCGCTGCTGCTCACGCTCGCCGGGCGGATGCGGCCCGCCGAGGGCGCGGTCGCGGTGGGCGAGGTCACCGGGCTCAGGCGGATCCAGCGGGTCGCGGCCCTCGGGCTCGTGCCGGGGGTGACCGAACTCGACCCGGCGCTGACCGTCCGGGAGCACGTCGACGAGGCGCTCGCGCTGCGCGAGGGCGTCCTCGGCAGGTTCCGCGGGCGCGAGGCCCGCAGGCGCCGGACCCTCGAACGGGTCGGCCTCGACGTCGCCCCCGGGACGCTCGCCGAAGAACTCGCGCCCGACGAAGCCCAGCTCCTGGGCGCCGCCCTGGCGCTCGCCGGGGATCCCGGGCTGCTCCTGCTCGACGACGTCGACGAGGGCCTGCCCGCCGAACGGCAGCGCGACCTGTGGCGACGGCTGGCCGCCATCGCCGCCGGCGGCGTCACCGTCATCGCGTCCTGCCACGACGCCGCGCCCGCCGAGGGCGTCGCCACGCACACACTCCCGCTCTAGCGGTACCCCCGAAAGCCAGGAGACCCCCCGATGAGACTTCCCGCGTTGACCTCGGGCGGCCTTGAGCTGCGCCGCTTCCAGCGCAACCGGCTGACCCGCGTCGCGATGGCCGGGCTCGTGCTGCTTCCGCTGCTTTATGCCGGCCTCTACCTCTGGTCGTTCTGGGACCCGTACGCGCGGCTCCAGCACGTGCCGGTCGCGCTCGTCGTCCAGGACCAGCCCGCCCAGGCCGGCGGCAGGACCGTCCACGCGGGGGCCGACCTGGCGGACGAGCTGAAGAAGCGCAGGGTCTTCGACTGGCGCACCGTCTCGGCGGCGAAGGCCGAGGAGGGCGTCCGGTCGGGGAAGTACTACATGTCGCTGACGATCCCCGCCGACTTCAGCGCGCGGATCGCGTCGCCGTCCGGGGACGGGACGCCCGCACCGGCCGGGTTGCGGCTCCAGATGAACGACGCGAACAACTACGTGGTCGGGACGCTCGCCCAGGCCGCGTTCAAGGAGATCAGCGCCGCCGCCGGGAGCGAGGCGGTGCGCGGCTACTTCGACCAGATCTTCCTCTCCTTCGGCAAGCTGCACGGCGAACTCGGCAAGGCCGCCCAGGGCGCGGACAAGCTGGCCGCGGGATCCGGCCAGGCGCACGACGGCGCGGGGAAGCTCGCCGAAGGCGCGGGCAAGGCCGAGGCGGGCGCGGGCGAGCTGAAGGGCGGCATCGACGAGGCCCGCGCCGGCAGCGGCAGGCTGACCTCCGGCCTGGAGGAGCTCCGCACCGGAACCGGCCAGGTCGCCGCCGGAATGCAGCGGCTGACCGGGACCGTCGACCGCGCGGGCGACACCCTCGTGCCGCTGCTGAGGGAGAACGCCCCCGAGATCCGCCGGGCCGCGCTCGCCGTCGCCCAGGGGGCGGACGCCCTCGCCGACGGCGCCGGACGGCTTCCCGCCCAGACCGCCGCCGCCGTCCAGCGCGCGGAGAAGGCGCAGGCCGAACTGAACGCCTATCTCGCCGCGCACCCGGAGGTCCCGGCGGACGTCCGCCGTGACCTCACCCGGGCGGCCGCGCAGGTCGTCACCGTCGCGAAGCAGGTGGACGGCTACATCAGCGACCACACCGGCGACCTGCGCAGGGTCGCGGCCGACGCCCGCACGGTCGAGCGGGCCGCCCGCAAGATCGCCAAGGACGCGCCCTCCCTGGCCGCCAGGGTCGAGAAGGCGCGCCGGGACGTCGACCGCCTCAACGCCGGAACCCAGCAGGTCAACGCGGGGGCCGGCCGCCTGCTCTTCGGATCGTCCCAGCTCACGGCAGGGCTCGGCACGCTCTCGGGAGGCGCGGGCGAACTGCGGGGCGGGCTGGGGCGGCTGTCCGGCGGCGCCGTGACGCTGGAGACGGCCCTCGCGCAGATCTCCAACGGCAACGAGCGGCTGGCGAACGGCCTCCACGAGGGCGTCTCCCAGATTCCGAACTACGGCGCCGGGGAACGCAACGCACGCGACGACATGATGAGCAACCCGGTGCGGCTCGCCAGCGCCACCGAGAACGAGGTGCCGAACTACGGGACGGGGTTCGCGCCCTTCTTCGTCCCGCTCTCCCTGTGGGTCGGCGGAATGATCATCTACATGCTGCTGCGCCCGCTGAACCCCCGCGCGCTCGCGGGCACCGCGCCCGGACGCCGTGTCGCCCTCGCCGGCTGGCTGCCCGCCGCGGCGATCGGCGCGGCGCAGGCCTGCGTCGTCCTCGCCGTCCTTCACTTCGCGCTCGGCCTGCGCGCCGAGCACTGGCCCGGCCTCGTCGCGTTCCTCGCGCTCGCCTCCGCCGCGTTCCTCGCGGTGATCCAGTGGGTGAACGCCCGCTTCGGCCCGATCGGCCGGATCATCGCGCTGGCGCTCCTGATGCTCCAGCTCACCTCGGCCGCCGGCACGTACCCGATCGAGACGAGCCCGGCGTTCTTCCAGGCCGTCCGCCCGTACCTGCCGATGCCGTGGGTCGTGGACGCCGTCCGGCACCTGATCAGCGGCGGCGACCTGTCCTCGGTGTGGCAGGGTTGTGCGGTGCTGGTCGCGTTCCTCGCCGGCGGGCTCGCGCTCACCGCCCTGGCCGTCCGGCACAACCGGGTCTGGACGGTGAAGCGCCTGCACCCGGCACTGAAGCTCTGATCGGAGGCAGGGGACGTGGCCCGCATCGCGACCCGGGAGAAGCTCTTCACCGCGGCGATCGAGCTGATCGCCGAGAGCGGGCTCGCCGCGACGACCGTCGACCAGATCGCCGAGCGCGCCGGTGTGGCCAAGGGCACCGTCTACTACAACTTCGACAGCAAGGCCGCGCTGTTCGCGGCGCTGCTGGAGTACGGCGTCGACCGCCTCGCCACCGCGCTGCGCGACGCCGCGTCCGGCCGCCCCCCGCTGGAGGCGCTGGAGGCCGTCGTCGCCGCCGAGCTGGCGTTCATCGGCGAGCACGAGCCCTTCGCCCGGCTCCTGATCGCCGAGACGTGGCGGGCCGGCGGCGACTGGCAGCACGCCGCCCGCCTGATCCGCGAACGCGCCATCGGCGTCGTCGCCGACGTCCTGCGCGAAGCGGTCGCCACCGGCGACCTGCGCTCCGACCTGGACACCGGCACGGCCGCCTCCGCCGTCTTCGGCATGGTCCTCACCGTCGCCCTGGACTGGCGCGCCCTCCAACCCGGCCGCTCCCTGGACGACGTCCAGGCGACCCTGCTGGCCCTCCTCCGAGGCCGCCTCACCCCCTGACCGGCTTCTCCTCGCGGAACCACCGTGCGCGATCCGAGCAAACGGTGATCTACGCCGCCGGGCGTACTCGACGTGCCGCCCCTCGGTGGACGTGCCCCGCGGAACCGGCGAGCCACGATGACGGTCGAAGGGAGAAACCATGAATCACCTTGGACGGAACGTGCGGGCGACAGCGCTTCTGGCGGCCGCCACCGGCATCGGGACCGTGCTCGCGGGCGCCCCCGCCGCGAGCGCCGACGCCCGCACGGAACCGGTGACCGCGTGGGTCGACCGCAACACCGCGGCCCTGCGCACCCTCGACCCCGCGGCGCCTCTGGACGACCAGGCGCCGCTGCTGCGCTCGATCGGCGGCGCGACCGTCGTCGGCCTCGGCGAGTCGGTGCACGGCACCCGTGAGGAGACGCGGCTCAAGCACCGCGCGCTCCGCCTCATGGTCGAGAGGCTCGGCTTCAGATCCGTGGCCTGGGAGGAGAACTGGACGACGGGCGTCCAGATCGACCGGTACATCCGGACCGGGGAAGGGGATCTGGACGCGCTGATGCGGCAGATGCTCCCCCAGTACCAGACCGGCGAAGTCGCCGATGTGCTGCGCTGGCTCCGCGACTTCAACGCGGGCCGGGCCGACAAGGTGCGCTTCGTCGGTGTGGAGTACTTCCTCACCGGCCTGCCGGCCTACGACGCCGTCCGGGCCCACATCACCGCGACCGCCCCGGATCGCCTGCCCGAGCTTCGGCGGCACCTGCGCTTCCTCCGGCCACGGACTTCGGACATGTGGAAGTACGTCATGGAATACAAAGAAGTGGAGGACAAGCAGCCGTACGTCCGCCACGCCCGTGCGATGTACGCCCTGGTCGAGGGGCTGCCGCATCGGCCGGGAGACCGAGCGCACGCCCTGGCCGTGCACGACGCCCGGCAGATCCTGTCGTTCTACGAGCACTACAGCCTTCCGGAGGCCGACCAGCACGCCTACAGGGACGCCCACGCGGCGCGGAACCTGAGATGGTGGCGCGGGTTCAGCCGCGACAAGATCGCCTACTGGGCGGCCTCCCCGCACACCGCCAACGCGCCGCGCATGCGCATCGTCGGGCCGTCCGAACCGGACATGCGCTTCGCCAGCGCCGGTTCGTACCTGCGCCGCTGGTACGGCCCGCGCTACCGGTCGATCGGCTTCACCTTCGACCACGGGACGGTGAGCCTCGGCGGCGGCCGGACCGCGCCCATGCCGCGTCCCGCTCCGAACTGGTTCGAGCGCCCCTTCGGAGGCGTCCGCACCGGGCAGTTCACCATCGACCTGCGCACACCGGCTCCCGCGCCGGTGCGCAGATGGCTGGACGCCCCCGTCCAGACCAGGGGCCTGCCCCACACCGGCCCCGGCTCGTACATGACGGGCGGAACGCTGCGGCAGTGGTTCGACGTGATCGTCCACCGCCAGGAGGTCACTCCCGCCACGGCGATCCCAACACCGCACTGAACCGAGAGCGCCCCGTGCGCCACCCGACCCTCGACCGAGGTCCTGGCCGGGCGGACGCACCACGGGTCAGGACCCCGGTCGCCAGCTCGGCGAAGTCGGGCGCGCCTCACCCCCTGACCGGGAAACGCAGGAGTCTCAGCCCGACGAGCACGAACCACAGGGCGAACATCGCCTGGACGATCGAGGTCAGCAGGGGGCCGGCGAGCCACGGAAAGGCGCCGGCGAGCTGAGCCGTCCCCGCGATGACTCCGAAGACGGCGACCGCACGGCCGAAGTCTCCGCGTCTCATCGACAGGCCGAGCATGACGAGGGCGGCGCCCAGGAGAAGGGCGACCTCGTGCATGCCGCCGTAGTAGAGGGAAACGACCAGCGCGACGGTGGCCGGTTCGTCAAGGTCGATGCCGTAGACGGGGTACACGAGCCGTCCGTGGACGAAGACCAGCGCCAAGACGATCGCCACGGCCAGCGCGAGGATGCCGCAGCCGAACCCGACCCACGGCCTGCCGGCCCCGTCCAGACTGCGGTAGAGCGCGAAGACCACGGGGATGAGCAGGACGACCGCGAAGAAGAGCACCTCGTTCGTCAGGGACAACGAAGACCGATGCGAAGCCGTCCAGGACAGCAGCCGCGCGCCCTCGGACGGTGGGTCCCCCACGAGAAAGTCCAGGACCGACTTGAGAAGGAAGAGGACGCCGCTCGCCGTGGCCGAGATCCCTCCCAGCCTGAACCGGGGACCGAAGGGCTGCGCTCCCGGCGCGGAGGAGTCCATCGCGGTACCTCGATTCGTGCCGGGGTGAGATCGCGGCGGGCGACGGCCTCGGGCCCGCCGGCCGGCTTCCGGACGATAACAAGATTCCGGTCAGGCGGTCAGGATCCGGCCGTTTCCGTGAGCTTGGCGGCGTCGGGCGCGTAGGCGGCCATCCAGTGCGGGTGCAGGCGGTAGTAGACGATCTCGTCGTCCCAGTCGAAGGCGTCCCCACCGTAGAAACCCTTGAAGTAGGCGAGCAGGTCCGGCCAGTCCGGGGCCGGTTCGCCCTCCCGCGGGTTGAGGATCTCCACCGTGCCGTGCGTGAACACGCCGAGGTCCTCCCCGCGCATGTGCGCCGCGCTGACGGCGGGCCGGGCGGCCAGATGGCGCGCCTTGGCCGCCTCGCGCGCCGTGCCGAAGTGCCACTTCCCGTGCAGGAAGTGCCCGTCCACACCGCTGATCCGCGGTTCCCCCTTGGCGGTCACCGTGGACAGCGCCAGCGTGCACATGCCGGTGAGCACCCGGCAGAGCTGCTCGGCGGTCAACGTCCTCTCCGTGTTGATGATCGACCGCAGATGCGCGGTGGAACGGGAAAGGGAGCCGTCCAGAAGGGTCTGGAGCTCTTTGAGTTCTTCTCTGGTCTCACGCATGACGAGTCCTAGTCCGAAGGGTCCGGTCCACACTTCATCCCCCAGCACTGGCCGGTGCCCCCACCCTCCCCCCAAAACCTGACACCCTCTGTCAGGGTTTCGTCCGCGATCTTCGCAACCCCGCCCACATCCGTCTCACCGAAATCGGGGCGCGTCCGAACCGCGTGGGCGGTGCAGGGTCATATCGGAGGCCGGCCGCGCGGCCGCCGCCGCCCACCTGGACTCCTCCGCCGTTCCGTCTCCGGCGGCGGCGTGCAAGGGGCCGTCAGGGGAGTTTGCGGATTTCCTCGATCACGGACGGCATCGTCTCGTTGTTGTGGCGGATCCAGTCGAGGAGGACGGCGATCTGGTCGTCGGTGTAGGTGTCGAGGCGGTCGCGGAAGGCCCGGCCGATCGGTTCGAAGTAGCGGGCGAACTGGGCGACGTTCTCCTCGACGAGTTCGACGATCACGCGGCGGCGGTCGTCGGGGTCGCGGGTGCGGCGGACGTAGCCGGCGCGCTCCAGGCGGTCGATGACGGCGGTGATGGCGCCGCCGGTCGTGATGCCCATGAGCTGGGCGAGCTGGCCCGGCGTCTGGGGGCCGTCGAGCGTCAGCGCGTTGACGCACTGCGCGTCGGTGACGTTCATGCCCGCCTTGCTCGCGGTGGCATGGTGCAGCAGCACCGTGAACATCGTGCTGCGCTGCATCGCCATCTGCAGCTCGCCCGCCATCCGCTCGCGCTCCGGGGTCGACACGCCGTGAACCTCTCTCCCTTTTCTCTCATATAGAGACACTCATTTCAAGAGCGACTCTCTGGGGGAGATTCTATCGACCCGAACCCGGCGGGACCAGGCGGGACGGCGACGGCATGTGGCGCAGCCGACACCGTTCAATGATCGCACCACTACGGGGCGCGACCTACCATGGCTTTCGTTAGGACCACTAACAGAGGTCCGCTCCTGGCCCCGAACCCCACGAAGGTTCGGGGCCGACCCCTATCTGGCCTCCTCCGCCACCTGCTTCGCCCAGCGGTAGTCCGCCTTGCCGGCCGGGGACCGCTTCATCTCGGCGACGAACGCGTAGACGCGCGGCACCTTGTAGCCCGACAGCTTCTTGCGGCAGTGCTCGTTCAGCTCCTCGGAGGAGGGCTCCGCACCGGAGGGCTGGATCACCGCCGCGACGCGGCTCCCCCAGCGTTCGTCCGGAATGCCCGTCACGACCGCGTCGTAGACGGCGGGGTGGCCCTTCAGGACGGCCTCGACCTCCTCTGGGAACACCTTCTCGCCGCCGGTGTTGATGGCCTGCGAGCCGCGGCCGTACACGGCGATCGAGCCGTCCTCCTCCACGGTCGCGATGTCGCCGGTGAGCAGCCAGCGCCGGCCGTCCACCAGGGGGAACGTCCTGGCGGTCTTCTCCGGGTCGTTGTAGTAGCCCTGCGCGATGTGGCCGGTGCGGGCGACCTGGCCGAGCACGCCGGATCCCGGCTTGACGGGCTGGAACGCGTCGTCCAGGACGGTGACGTTCTCCACGTCCGGCGCGAACCGCAGGCCCTTCTCCGGGGTGGAGCCGGCGACCGCCTCGGCCGTCGAGCCCGACTCGGTCGAGCCGAAGCGGTCCAGGATCATCGTGTTCGGCAGCAGCTTCTGGATGCGGTCGCGGACCGTCCCGGTGAAGATCGCGCCGGTGGAGACGTAGGCCAGCAGGGACGAGGTGTCGTAGTCCCCGCGCGCCAGCTCCTCGGCCATCGGGATCGCCATGGCGTCGCCGGTGATCGTCAGCGAGTTGACCTTCTCCCGCTCGATCGTCCGCCACACGTCCGCCGCGTCGAACTTGCGCGTGTAGACGAGCGTCGCGCCCATGAACCAGGCGATCCAGGTGGCCATCTGAGCGGCGCCGTGCATCAGGGGCGCGACCGGCATCATGGTCATCGGGCCGCCGCCCCGGGCGTTCTCGACGACGTCCTCCGGCCTGGTCGGACGGGGATAGGCGGGGTTCCAGAACGCGAGCAGCATCTGCTCGGTCGACCACATGACGCCCTTCGGCATCCCCGTGGTCCCGCCGGTGTAGATGATGTAGAGGTCGTCCTTGGAGCGCGCCGGGAAGTCCCGTGCGCCGGAGGCGTCCTTCAGGGCCTCGTCGTAGGCGACCGCGCCCGGGATGGACGGCTCGCCGCCCACCGCGACGAGGTGCCGCAGCTCGGGCGCCTCCGGGACGGTCGCCGCGACGCGGTCCTCGAACTCCACGTCGTACAGCAGCGCGACGCTGTCGGAGTCCCGGTACACGTAGAGCAGCTCGCTCTCCACGTACCGGTAGTTGACGTTGATGGGCACGGCCCGGATCTTCAGCGCGGCCAGCAGCGCGGCGGCGTACTCGACGCCGTTGTAGAGCTGGACGGCGACGTGCTGGCCGGGCCGGACGCCCGCGTCCGAAAGGTGGTGCGCGAGGCGGTTCGCGTGCTCGTCCAGCTCGGCGTAGGTGAGGCGCCGGTCGCCGCACACCAGCGCGAGACGGTCCCCGATCGCGTCCGCGACGCCCTCGAACAGGTCAGCGTGGTTGAACTCCATCGGACGGGCCTCCGGGAATCAGGGTTTGTCGCTGCCGACGATCCACATGGCGAAGAACTGGGCTCCGCCTCCGTAGGCGTGGCCGAGCGCGCGGCGCGCGCCGTCCACCTGGTGCTCGCCCGCCCGGCCGCGCACCTGCAGCGCCGCCTCGGCGAACCGGATCATCCCGGACGCCCCGATCGGGTTGGACGACAGCACGCCGCCGGACGGGTTCCACGGGATGTCGCCGTCCAGTGCCGTCGCGCCCGCCTCGGTGAGCTTCCAGCCCTCGCTCTCGCCGCAGAACCCGAGGTTCTCCAGCCACATCGGCTCGTACCAGGAGAACGGGACGTAGACCTCGGCGCAGTCCAGCTCGCGCCGCGGGTCGGAGATCCCGGCCTGCCGGTAGACGTCCGCCGCCGCGTCCTTGCCGCCCTGCGGGCTGACGGTGTCGCGCCCGGCGAACTGCATGGGCTCCGAGCGCATCGCCGTGCCGTGCACCCACGCGGGCGGGGCCGGGGCCTTCTTCGCCGCGTCCTCCGAGGCCAGCACCATCGCGCACGCGCCGTCCGAGGACGGGCACGTCTCCAGGTACCGGATCGGCTCCCAGAGCATGGGCGTCGACTCGACCATCTCGCGGGAGATGCCGGGGATCTTCAGGTGCGCGTACGGGTTCTTCAGCGCGTTCTGCCGGTCCTTGACCGCGACGAGCGTCCCGATGTGGTCGGGGGCGCCCGAACGGCGCATGTAGGCGCGGATGTGCGGGGCGAAGTAGCCGCCCGCGCCCACGACCAGCGACGTCGTGAACGGCGAGTTCACGGTCAGCGCCCACGTCGCGTTCGACTCCGACTGCTTCTCCCACGCGATCGTGAGGACGCGGTCGTGGACGCCGCCCTGGATCAGCCCCGCCGCGACGATCGCCGTGGAGCCGCCGACCGACCCGGCGGTGTGCACCCGCATGATCGGCTTGCCGGCGGCGCCGAGCGCCTCGGCGAGGAAGGTCTCCGGCATCATCACGCCCTCGAACAGGTCGGGGGCCTTGCCGACGACGACCGCGTCGATGTCCTTCCAGGTCAGCTGGGCGTCCTCCAGCGCCCGGCGGGCCGCCTCGCGCAGCAGCCCGGCCATCGAGACGTCCAGCCGCTTGGTCTTGTACGCCGTCTGCCCGACGCCGATGATCGCGCAACGGTTAGCCATGGTTCTCTCCCGACAGGACGCAGACGAGGTTCTGCTGGAGGCAGGGGCCGGACGAGGCGTGCCCCAGCACGCGGGACGCCGACCCGTCGTGGACGCGGGCCGCGGCCTCGCCGATCCGGATGAGGCCGGCGGCCATCATCGGGTTCGCCGACAGCGGCCCGCCGGACGGGTTGACCGCCGTGTCCTCGCCGAGGCCGAGCGCCTCCCGCAGGATCAGCTCCTCGTGCGTGTACTGCGCGTGCAGCTCGGCGACCTCGATCCCGGCCGCGCCGGCCTTCTCGCCCGCGATCCGGGCCGAGTCCGAGCGGCTCAGGTCGCGGACGCCCGGCGCGTGCGGCTCGGTGCGGTGGTCGATCCCGGTGATCCACGCGGGGCGCTCGCACAGGTCGCGAGCCCGGTCGCCCGCCGCGAGGACGATCGCGGCGGCGCCGTCGGTGACGGGCGCGACGTCGTAGGGGTGCAGCGGGGCGACGTCGTAGTCGTCGCCCTCGGGCTCGGGCAGGTGCAGCGCGAACGGGTTGCCGCGCCCGGCCTCGCGGGACCGCGCGGCGACCGCGCGCAGGTCGTCCTCCTTCGCGCCCGACCGCTCCATGTAGGCGCGGGCCTGGAGCGCGGCCAGGGACACCGCGTCGATGCCGAGCGGCGCCAGGTGGTACGGGTCGAGCTGCTGGGTGAGGACGGCGCGCAGGTTCCCCTGCGACGACTTGCCGAACCCGTACACGAGGGCGGTGTCGATGTCGCCGTGCTGGAGCCTCACCCACGCCTCGTACAGCGCCCAGGCGGCGTCCATCTCGACGTGGCTCTCGGAGATCGGCGGCCACGCGCCGATGGCGTCCAGCGCCGACACGAACGCGAAGGGCGCGCCGGCGAGGTAGTCGCAGGATCCGGAGCAGGTGAAGCCGAACTGCTTCTGGCCCGTCCGCTCCTTGATCTCGGTGATGACGGGGGCCAGGATCTCGATCTCGGCCATCCCCCGGTCCTCACCGCTGTGCTCGGTCTGCGCGAACGCGACCACGGCCACGGGACGAGGCATCACATGAAGTCCTTGATCTCTTCGAAGGGGACGTCGGGCTCGTCGACGGGCTCGAACCACTTGATGTTGCCCATCGTCGGCGCCCACTCCTCGCGGGGCCGCCACGCCGCCTTCACCCGCATGCCCATCCGGACCTGGTCGGCCGGGATGCCCGCCACGAGCGTCAGCATCGTCAGGCCCGCGCCGTCCAGCAGGACGTAGGCGGACACGAACGGCACCTCGGGCGCGCGCGGGTCGGGGATGTTGTTGACCGCGAAGGTGGTGACGGTGCCGGTGTCGGGCAGCTCCACCTCCTCGGTCGTGGGGACGCCGTCGCGCGGGCACAGCCCCTTCATCGGGACGATCACCGATTCGCACACCGGGCACCGGTGGCCGAGGATGCGGCCTTCGGACATGCCCTCCAGGAAGCGCCGCAGGGCCTGCCCGCCCTTCAGGCGGTACTCCAGCCGCGTCGGCGCGTTGATCATGGTGACCTCGGGCTGGAAGCACTCGATGTCGCCGATCCCGCCGGTGCGCTCGGCCCGCCACCGGGGGCGGACGCGCATCCCCGTCTTGAGGAACTTCGGCGGCTTGGCGCCCTCGTCGAAGATGCCGAGGTCGAGGGCGTGCAGGAGCGCGGTGTCGGCGCCGTCCGGACGGATCAGCGCCCAGGCGAACGGGCGGTCGAGCGGGTGCTCCTTCGCCGGGTGCGCCACCCACGACCAGGTCGTGACCGTCCCGACCGGGCCGACCTCGACGAACTCGTCCGTCACGTCCTCGCCGGTCTGCGGGTCGTACTCCGACGGCGGGACGAGGACCCTGCCGTCCGCGGTCCGGACGCCGACCAGCCGGCCGTCGCGCAGCTCGCTGAAGAAGCGGCCGATCACCGGGCCGACCGAGCGCGTGTAACCGCCGGGGAACTCCAGGACGTGGTTCGGCTCGGGCCGCCCGGCGTCGGCGGGCGCGCTCTCGACGGGCGCCGTGTCAGATGGCACTGTCGCGGTCCTTCCAGTACGGGTCCCTGAGCTTGCGCTTGAGGAGCTTGCCGTTGGGTTCGCGCGGCATCGCCTCGATGAAGTCGACGGACCTCGGCCACTTCATCTTGGCCAGCCGCCCCTCCAGCGACGCGAGGATCTCCTCCGCGAGTTCCGGCCCAGGCTCGACGCCCTCGGCGGGCTCCACCACGGCCTTGATCTGCTCGCCCCACTCCTCGTCCGGGATGCCGAACACGGCCACGTCCCCGACCTTGGGATGCAGGATGATCTCGTTCTCGATCTCGGCCGGGTAGATGTTCGCCCCGCCCGAAATGATCATGTCGGCCTTGCGGTCGGACAGGAACAGGAACCCGTCCTCGGTCAGGTACCCGATGTCCCCGACGGTGAAGAAGTCCTTCAGCCGGTTCTTCTCCGTCTTCTCCTTGTCGCCCTTGTACTCGAACTCGACGCCGGCCATCTTCATGTAGATCGTGCCGTGCGTCCCGGTCGGGACGGGCTCGCCGTCGTCGTCCACGATCAGCAGCTCGCTGATCGGCCAGGCGTTGCCGACGGTGCCGGGGTGGGCGCGCCAGTCGGCCGGGCTGGCGATCGTCCCGCCGCCCTCCGTCGCCGCGTAGTACTCCCAGATGCAGTCGCCCCACCAGTCGAGCATCTGCTGCTTGAGCGGCACCGGGCACGGCGCCGCCGCGTGGATCGCCCACTTCATGCTCGACACGTCGTACCGGGACCGGACGTCCTCCGGCAGCGACAGCAGCCGCTTGAAGTGCGTCGGCACCATGTGGGTGTTGCTGACGCGGTGCTCCTGGATCAGCCGCAGGGTCTCCTCGGCGTCCCACTTGTCCATGTAGACGAGCGTGTGGCCCATCTGCAGGGCCGTCCCGCCGAACTGGGTGACGGCCGTGTGGTAGTTCGGGGAGGTGACGAGGTGCGCCTGGTGCTCTCCTCCGGCGGGGCGGCCCGGGGGGATGCCGAACATGCCGAGCAGGAACGTCATCAGCTCGGCGCTGTCGTCGGGGTCGAGCCCGGCCAGCGCCCGCTTGACGCCCTTCGGCCGTCCCGTCGTGCCGGACGTGTAGTGCATCGTGGCGCCGTTGCTGCGGTCGTCCGGCAGGGTGTCGGGCTGCCCGTCGACCAGTTCCGCGATCGGCCGGAAGCCCTCGACCTCCCCGAACGCGAACCGCCGGTGGGCCTCGATCTCCTCGCCCGCCCGCGCGCCCTCGGCGGCGTACCGCTCGTGGACGAAGAACGCCTTGGCCTCGCTGTCGGCGACGATGTAGCCGATCTCCGGGCCGGTCAGATGCCAGTTGATCGGCGTGTAGTACCAGCCCGCCTGGAGCGCCGCCAGGTAGAGGACGACCCCGTCCGCGCCGTTCGGGACGAGGCCGCAGATGCCGTCGCCCTTCTCCAGTCCCAGCGCGCGCAGGCCGTGGACGAGCCGGTTCGCGCGTGCCAGCAGGTCGCCCGCGGCGTGCTGCGTCCCGTCCGGATCGACGGCGGCGACCCACTCGGGATCGGCCTGCGCCAGCCGCCAAAAGCCCAATGACCCCATCGGATCTCCCTACGTGAGCACAGAGCACACAGAGCACAGAGCACCGGCACCCGCTGCGGGCGCCCGGCAGCCAAAGTAGATCACGTTCTCGTTTTGCAGTTCAACCCCTACCGGTAGGGCAGCGGCTTAACTAGAATCTGTTCTCGTTTGACATCTGAGCTGGAGGAACCATGACGGAACGGCTGCCGATCAGCACCGAGCACTGCATCGTCGAGCGCGACGGCCACGTCGTCATCGTCACGATGAACCGCCCGGAGGCGCGCAACGCGCTCAGCTCGTCCATGCTGGTGGGCCTCGCCGACGCCTGGGCCTACATCTCCGACACCCCCGAGGTGCGCGTCGCCATCCTCACCGGGGCCGAGGGCACGTTCTGCGCCGGCGCCGACCTGAAGGCCATGGGGCAGCAGCCGTCCGACCCCCGCGTCCAGGAGCGGATGGCGCAGATCCCCAACTTCCACTGGAAGGGCCTGCTGCGCGAGGGCCAGCCGACCAAGCCGCTGATCTGCGCCATCGAGGGCTACGCCGTGGCGGGCGGCACCGAGCTGCTCGTCGGCACCGACCTGCGCGTGGTCGCCGAGGGCGCCACCCTCGGCCTGTACGAGGCGAAGCGCGGCCTGTTCCCCATGGGCGGCTCCGCGATCCGCCTCCCCCGCCAGATCGGCTACGCCAACGCGATGGACATCCTGCTGACGGCCCGCTCGGTGACCCCGCGGGAGGCCCTCGCCATGGGCCTGATCAACAAGATCGTCCCGGACGGGCAGGCGCTGGCCGCCGCCCGCGAGCTGGCCGACCAGATCGCCGCCTGCGGCCCGCTCGCCGTGCAGGGCATCCTGCGCACCTACCGCGAGACCCAGCACCTGTCCGAGGAGGACGCCCTCAAGATCTCCGACGAGATCGGCTGGCCGGTCATCGGCTCCGAGGACGCCAAGGAGGGCTCGCGCGCCTTCAAGGAGAAGCGCCCGCCCGTCTACCACGGCAAGTGACGCCCGTCCGACGGAAAATGGCCTGTCCGTAAATAGGGGCCAGGTTTGCGGGGGGCCTCCCGTGGCATCGCCTGGGGCGAAGCGAGCACGGAAGGACGAGGCCATGGCCTTGCATCTAGGACGCAAGCACGAGACGACCCCGGAGGAGACGTCCCCCCGTCCGCCCCGGCGGGCGCTCTGGCGGCGGACGGACGGCACGGCCGTCCAGCGCAAGCCGCCGCGCTGGCGGCGCACCAGGCCGAACCCCGTCAGCGCGATGATCATGGCGGCGGGCTGGGCGGCGGTCGCGATCCTCGCGCTCGGCATGCTGCTGACGTGGGGCGACGCGAACCCCGGCAACACCCTGGTGGACGCCACGCTCGACGCGGGACGCTGGCTCGCCACGCCGTTCCACGACGTCTTCACGCGCAGCGACCCCGACGAGCAGCTCTACATCAACTGGGCCCTCGCGGGCGCCGTCTACTACGTCCTGGCCCGCGCACTGTCCTGGATGACCCGCTTCTGACCCGCCCCCCGAGGATCCCGGTCGGCGCCGGAGGAACGACGCCGGCCGGGTTCCTTCTCCGCGGTCGTCAGTTGCTGCGCCAGTGGGCCAGGTCGGCCCACCGGGTCGCGTCGGTGCTCGTCCAACCGACCGCCCACATGGTCGTGGTGCCCGGGCGGAGGGCCAACTCCGAGGGAACGGCCTTCGTCCCGGTGGGCTGGGCCAGCTTCTCGTCGGACCAGACGCCCGCCGCGGTGCGGTGGCGCATGACGTCGCCGGCGGAGACCCAGATGCCGCCGGCGCCGTCCGAGGCGACCCTGGTCAGGTAGGTGCCGGGGGCGCCGAGAACGTTGCTCCACTCGGTGCCGTTCCAGTGCGCCAGCATCGACCGCGCGACCGTCTTGCCCGTCTCGTCGGGCACCCGCACCGTCCCGACCGCCCAGACGTCGTTCTCAGAGGCGGCGTACACGTCGCTCAGGGCGGACGCGATCTCGCCCCGGACGACCCCGTCCACCGGGGGGAACGGGACGGTGGTCCACGAGGTGCCGTTCCAGTGGGCCGTGGCGGGCAGCCCCTCGCCCGCCCAGCCGACCGCCCACGCGCTGGTGGGCGAGACGGCCGTGATCGCGCGGGGCTTGATCCCGATCGGGGTGTCGGCCCAGGCCGTGCCGTTCCAGTGCTTGGCCGCCGAGGCGCTGACCACCCATGCGCTGCCGGGGCCCGCGGTGGCGATGTCCGTGGGCTGGAAGCCCAGCGGGACCTTGAACGTGTTCCAGGCCGTGCCGTTCCAGCGCAGCACGGCGTGGGAGTCGCCCGAGGTGTTGAGCTGGGCGGCCAGCCACAGGTTCGACGCCGACGTGGCCGCGGCGGCGTTGAAGCGGTACGGGGCGGCGGCCGCCGGCAGCGTCACGTCGCTCCAGGTGTCGCCGGTCAGACGCTGGAGGATCGGCTTGGAGACGCCGCTCGCCTGCCGGCCGCCGGCGGCCCACATGGTGCCGTCCGGCGCCGTGGCCAGACCGCTGAGGCTGGTTCCGGTGTCGGCCTTCGGGCTGCTCTGGACGAGCGGCCACGTGGTCGCGGCGGCGTCCGCGACGGACGCCGCGCGGTGCTCGCCGGGGCGCGCCGCGGTGATCCCGGCGGCGGCGACCGCCCCCAGAGCGAGGGTGGACCCCGCGAACACGGCGAGCCTTCTGCTTCTCTTCACCCGGTACCTTTCCCCGAAGAAATGATCTTGACGCGGGCACACCGTAACAGCGGCCACCGCCGGTATCCGGGCTTTAATGATCTTCGTCCGGGCCGCCGCACGGCCGGGAACGCGTGCGGCCCCGGACGGCGCTGGGAGGAACAGCGCCGGCCGGGGCCTTCGGGGGGCGGTCAGCCCTCGGTGATGGCGTTCAGGCGCTCGATCGCCTCGACGTACTCCTCGATCAGGTCGTAGACGACCTGGGCGGCCGGCTTCACCTGGTTCATCGATCCGACGATCTGGCCCACCGGGAAGGTGACCAGCTCGCCGTCGCCGGACCGCTGGATCCGGGGCAGGGCGTCGGCGATCAGCATGAACTGCATCGGCATCGGGAGGTAGCCCGGCGAGTTCTCGCTCTCCCACGCCTCGGTCCACGCGGTCTTGAGGAAGCGCGCGGGCTTGCCCGTCCAGGCCCGGGACCGGACGGTGTCGCGGGACGTGGCGTTGAGCAGCTTCGGCAGGGCCCGCTCCGGGGTGTCGGCCTCGTCGACCGTCAGCCAGATCGAGCCCGTCCAGACGCCGTCCGCGCCGAGCGCCATGCCGGCGGCCATCTGGCGGCCCCGCCCGATGCCGCCCGCCGCGAGCACGATGGTGTCCTCGCCGACGGCGTCCACGACCTCGGGGATGAGGACCATGGTGGCGACGTCGCCGGTGTGCCCGCCCGCCTCGGTGCCCTGCGCGACGATGATGTCCACGCCGACCTCGACCTGCTTGCGGGCATGCCGGGCGTTGGACGCCAGCCCGGCGACCTTCACGCCGTGCTCGTGCGCCTGCTCGACGACGTCCGCCGGGGGCGGGCCGAGCGCGTTGGCCAGCAGCGCGATCGGGTGCTTGAGCGCCACCTCGACCTGCGGCCGCGCGGTCACGTCCGTCCAGCCGAGCAGCGCCTTGCCGGCCTGCTCGCTCGGCGGGTCGACCCCGTGCTCGGCCAGCAGGTTCTCCAGGAACTCCCGGTGCTGCGCCGGGATCATGCCCTGGAGCTTGCCGAGCAGCTCCTCGGCGTCGCCGACGTCGGCGCCCTCGTACTTGGCGGGCATCACGACGTCGACGCCGTAGGGCTTGCCCCCGACGTGCTCGTCGATCCACTTCAGCTCGAGTTCGAGCTCCTCGGGGGTGAAGTGCAGGGCGCCGAGGACGCCCATGCCGCCGGCGCGGCTCACCGCCGCGACCACGTCGCGGCAATGACTGAACGCGAAGATCGGGTACTCGATGCCGAATAGTTCGGTGACTCGTGTCCGCACAGCCACGACCCTAGGCGCGGACCCGCAAAACTGCAACAGGTTCTAGTTAGGAATCTCATCCCGGGCGCATGCCAGCCCGGCTTCTAGAACACGTATCAACAAGAGCGCTCGGCGAGACGGGCCGACGCACGCGGAACGCCGCGGCTGCAAGAGCTGGAGGCAGCGGCGAAGCCCGCGGAGCCGGGGGACGCGGCACGAAGGCGACCGGACGCACGCGGCCGAGCACGCCCCTTCCACCGCCGCGGACCAGGAGGCGGCGGCGAGGTGTGCAGAGCGGCATACGGGTCGCGGCGCGAACTGGGCACGGGGGCGGGCACCGCCGGCCGGGCGATGAGACGGCGGGCCGTGTCGGCCCGCGGGGTCAGCGGCGTTTCGCGGGACCCGCGGCCCTGCGCTGCTGGCGCTGGCTGCGGGGCGCCGGACGGCGGGTCTCGGGCGGTCCGGCGGAGGGGGCGACGGGCGCGGCTGATTCGGTGGGCGCCGCGGACGGCTTGGCCGGTCCGGGCGGGCCGGACGGCCTGGGCGGGCCGGGCGGGGTCATGTCGCCGAACTTGCCGTCGGGGCGGCGCGGGGCCTCCAGGGGCGGGGCCTCGCGGCGGGACATGCCGAGGTGGCCGCCGACGAAGAGCAGGACCAGGCCGAGCAGGACGCCGGCGGCCGGGACGTAGCTGCGCACCATGTCGATCTGCAGGGCGGTGCTGTTCGCCATGCCGACCAGGCCCTTCTGGTCCCTGTCGACGGTGATGAGGTCGGCCTGCGCGACGATCATCGAGCCCCTGCCGTCGGCCGTGCGGACGGTGCTGCGGATGTTCTCGCGGTGCTTGACCGGGATGCCCGTGCGCGGGTCGACCCAGACGGTGTTGTAGGCCTCGGTGTACCGGTCGACCTTCTGGCTCCCCGCGTCCTCGGGCAGGCCGAGCATCTTCGCGGGCAGCTTGGCGTCCAGCGCGGCCGTCTTGGTGAGCGGGATCGTCTGGGTGAACCGGTACGTCGTCAGCCCGTGGACCTTCTCGACGGCGTTGAACTGCATCGGCGCCGTCTGCTTGGTCGTCATGTCGTAGAAGGGGTAGTCCTTCTTCTGCACGTTCGCGATGGGGAACAGCAGCCCGTACCCGGTCATCCGGACGCCGTTGTCGCCGTCGACGTTGGCGCCGCAGCAGTTGGTCAGCACGCCGGTCCGACGGTCGAAGGCGATGCGGTAGCCCTGGATCTGAACGGGCTTGTCCGGCTTCTCCTGGTTGTAGATGTTGGTGGTGGAGTCCCAGACCGCGATGTCGTCGTTGCCCTCGTTGGCGCGGACGTCCCCGCGGACGGTGTTCTTGGCCAGCAGGGTGACGCCGGTCTTCAGCTTCAGGTCGGCCTCGTCGAAGTACGTGGATCCCTTCGACTCCAGGTTCGTCACCTGGTAGCGGTTCAGAGGCGCGACGACCACCTGGTCGGCGACGTAGAAACGGACGAGCGGCGCGAGCGTGAGGAAGAACGCGCCAAGGCCGATCAGGACCAGGCCGACCGGTCGCCGCATGAACACCTCCGGGGCTGCCGTCGCTCGCACGGCGGGCGGGGGCCTCGCCGAGCCGTCGAGCCCCACCTCCAGCATGTCCGGGTCACCCTACCGGACCGCCGTACTGGTCGGTAAGCTCCCCGTTACCTTGCGGGCGCCCGATCGGCGGGACGACCGGGCCCGACGACACGGACGGTGAGGTGGCGATGGCGGCGGCGCCCCCCAGGCGGGACGGAGCACGTCCCGGGAACGGGCACCGGGCCACGCTGGCGCGGTCGGTACGGCTGCTGAGCGCGTTCCGGCGCGAGCAGAGCGAACCGGAGTACTTCTACGGGCTGATGGCGCGCGACACCGTCGCGCAGCTCGGCTCGTACGCCGATCTGGCAGGGGCGACCGTCGTCGACGTGGGGACCGGCTCCGGCTTCTTCGCCCGCGCGCTGGCGGACGCCGGGGCGCGCTGCACGGGCATCGACCACGACCTCTCCGAACTGGCGGCGCACGCCGTCGACGTGCCGAACACGCTCGTCGGGAGCGCGCTGGCCCTCCCCTTCCGCACGGGGTCGGTCGACGTGTGCTTCTCCTCGAACGTCCTGGAGCACGTCCCCGAGCCCTGGCGCATGGCCGACGAGATGGTCCGGGTGACCAGGCCCGGCGGGACGATCTTCCTGTCGTTCACCAACTGGCTGTCCCCGTGGGGCGGCCACGAGACGTCCCCCTGGCACTATCTCGGCGGCGACCGGGCCGCGCGGCGCTACGAGCGCCGGAACGGGTTCCCGCCGAAGAACCGGTTCGGGCTGGGCCTGCACCCGGTGTCGGTGTCGTCGGCGCTCAGGTGGGCCCGCGGGAACGACCAGGCGACCGTCCTGGACGCGCTGCCCCGCTACCACCCGCGCTGGGCGGAGGCCGTCGTACACGTCCCGGGCCTGCGCGAGATAGCCACCTGGAACCTCGTCCTGGTGCTCAGGAAGCACGGGGGGCTCGGGAGTTCGGGTTCGTGAGGGCCGGTGAGCGGGCGGTTCCGTCTGCGGCGCCGCCCATATCGGGGCACCAGGACACCGTGGACGGCCTGCGGGCCGTGGCGGCTCTCGTCGTCCTGGTCTTCCATGTCGCGAGCGCGGCCGGTTCGATCACCAATCCGAACGGCGCGCGGTGGCTGTTCAACGGCGGCCAGGTGGGCGTGCCGATCTTCTTCGCGCTCTCCGGGCTGCTGCTCTACCGCCCGTGGGCGGCGGCCGTCCTGGACGGGCGGGCCGCGCCGCGGACGGCCGAGTACCTGCGCAGGCGCGTGTTCCGCATCCTGCCCGCGTACTGGGCCGTGGTCGTGGTCTTCATGCTCACGGCCGGACGCGACCACATCGGCGACCCGCTGACCTGGGGATCGCTGCTCACCCTGACGCAGACCTACCTGCCCGACCCGTGGTGGAACGGCGATCTCGGGCCCGCGCAGCTCGGGCAGATGTGGAGCCTCGTCGTCGAGGCCGGCTGGTACGTCCTGCTGCCGTTCACCGCGGCCGCCCTCTCCTGGTACGCGCGCCGGACGGGCAGCCGCGACGTCGGCGTCCGCGCCAGGCGGCTCCTCGTCGGGATCGGCCTGTACGCGGCGCTGTCGTTGCCGTGGACCGTCCTCATGTTCGTCCCGGAGCGGCACACCGGGATGGGGGTCTGGCTGCCGCGGTACTTCGCCTGGTTCGCGATCGGGATGGCGCTCGCGGTGGTGACGGTGTGGGCGCGGCTGGACGAGCGCCGTCCCGTGGCCGCGGTGTGCCGCGCCGTCTCCGACTCGTGGGCGGCGTGCTGGGTCGCGGCGGCGATGCTGTACGTGGTGGCGGCGACGCCCGCCGCCGGGCCGCTCAGCCTCCAGACGCCGGACGCCTTCTGGACGTCGCTGCTGCACGTGGTCGTGTTCGGGCTGTGCGCGGCGGCGCTCGTGGCGCCGGTGGCGCTGGCTCCGGCGGACCATCCGGCGCTCGGCGCGATCCTGGGGAACCCGGTGATGCGGTTCCTCGGCCGGATCTCCTACGGCGTGTTCCTGTGGCAGCTCCTGATCATCATCGCCTGGTTCGACGCGACCGGCCGCGGCTTCCGGGGGAACGTCGTGACGGATCTGCCGGTGGTGGCTGCGGCGACCATCGCAGCGGGGGCCCTGACCCACTATCTGGTGGAGTGGCCGGTCCAGCGGCTGACCCGCCGCCGGGCGCCGTCCCGTCCGGCGGACCCTGCCCGGGCGCCGTCCAGCTGAGCGGGATCGGGCCGCCGGAGCCGCCGCCGGGCGGCTTCGGGCGCCACAGCTCGACCGCGAGCCGCCCGACGATCACGAGCCCGAGCAGCTGCGGGGCGATGTCGCCGAGCGGGCCGGACGGGGCCGCCGGGTTGTCGATCAGGTCGAGCCGGACACCGGCGGCGAGGCAGCCCGCCCCGGCGAGCATGGCGAGCGCGACCGGCCACGGCGAGGCCAGGGCGCGCGGCACGGCGGAGCGGCGGGTGCGGGCCCAGCCGCAGGCGGCCGCGACGGCGGCCGTGACGGCGAGGCCGGGCAGGCCGGCGATCCAGCCGCCGAGCGCGGCGGCCAGCCCGACCGCCGCCCACGCGGGCCAGCCCGTCCCGGCGACGAGGGCGCGGGGCTCCGGGCCGCGCCGCCGGCCCCGCCGGGACGGCCAGACGGCGATCACCAGCAGGACGAGCAGCAGGACGAGGCCCGCGACGACGGCGGTCCGCTGCGCCCGGTCGGGGGCGTAGGCCAGCTCGACGACGCCGCTGGTGCCCTTCGGGACGACCCAGCCCTGCTTCCAGCCGTCGAGGCGGACGGCACGCAGCTCGGTGCCGCCGACGGTCGCGCGCCATCCGGTGTTGAAGTTCTCGTTCACGGTGAGGAAGGAGGCGGTGGCGGCGTCCACCTCCAGCCTGCGCGTGCTGGAGCCCCATTCGAGCACCTTGACCTGCTGCGATGGCCGGGCCGCCGCGGCCGCGCGAGGCTTCGCCCCGACCGTCACCGTGTCGAGGCGGTAGGGGTCGAACGGCGCGGACGCCAGCCGGTTCCGGCCCGCCTGGAGCGCGGCGGGCGCGCAGGCGCTGAACCGCACCGGCCGGCCCGCGAGCAGGTCGCCGAGCGTGCCGGTCGCCTTGGTCTGGACGGCGGCGCCGCCGATCCGCAGTTTCGGGCCGTACCCGCACGGCAGCCGCAAGGGGAGGGCGCGGACGTCGGGGATCGGCTTGACGCCGGGAATGACGAGGTCGGTCACCTGGATGGGCTGGGCCTGGCTCTCCCGGAAGAAGGTGAACGTGACCCGGTCGGTCGTCATCGGGGCGAACGCCAGCCTGCCCTGGGCGTCGGACAGCCCTTCGCGGGTCTGGCCGTTCGCCCCCTCGACCCGGACGCGCATCGGCCCGGAGGCGGAGGGCGGACGGGTGACGGTGACGGCCGCCAGCCGCTTGCGGCCCTTCCACCGGACGGTGTACGTGGGGGCCTCGTCCCGCTCCCCCGCGATCCAGGCCGTCTGCGGGTCGCCGTCGAAGCCCGCCCTCGGCTGGTCGGCGGGATGGTCGGCCAGGACCGAGCTCGCGGTGACGGCCGGCTGCCCGCGGACGGCGGTGAACCGCTCGACGAGCCGCCGGTCCGTGAGCACGGCCGTCCCGGTGACGGCGGCCCGGCCCGCGGCGGCGGTGAACGTCCGGTCGAACCCGGCCTCCTCCTCGTCGCCGGACCCGAGGGACGGCGAGCACACCCAGCGGCGGCTGCCCTTCACGCACTCGCCCGCGGCGCCCTGCGCCCGGCTCATCACGTACGTCGCGGGCCCGGCGAGGCCGGCGGGCGCGGGCATCGTGAAGGTGCGGGCGGGCCGCACGCCGCCGATCGACAGCTCCGCCACGCCCGCGCGGGCGAAACCCGGGACGAGCGGCTCGGAGGCCAGCCCGAGGATCCGCAGCCGCAGCCAGCGGGTCGGGCCGCCGGGCGCGCGGAGGGGCTGCCCGGTCACGATCTTCTGGACGTCCTGCCGCACCGTCCCGTTCTCGGTCTCGACGGCGACGCGCGAGACGGCGGGGCCGAGGGACCCGTCCTGGAGGAACGCGGCGGTGAGGTTCGAAACCTCGCGGGGCCGGTCGAAGTCGACGCGGAGCCACTGCCCGACCGGCCCGTGCCAGCCGCCCGTCTTCCAGGCGGTGAACTGGTCGCCGTCGAGCGCCGCGAACGGGGTCGCCTCGGGCTCGCGCGCCTGCGGGACGGCGTCGTCGCCCGCCGCCGAGGTGGACGCCGTGACGTCGCGGACGCCGCCGCCGTACGTCACGTGGGTCGCGTAGCGCTTCCAGCCCGTGTCGAGGACGTCGGCGGCCTCGCCCTCGCGGGCGGCGGTCAGCGTCGGGGACGTCTGGTGCAGCTCGCCGAAGTTGCGGCGCAGCAGGCGGGGCGAGTCGGTGACGACCGGGGCGCCCCTGAGGTCGGCGGCGTCGTCGTCCAGCAGGACGGGCCCGTCCGGCAGCGTGCCGCCGTCGGCCATGGGCAGCAGCGACTCCGGCCCCCCGTACACGCGGACGGGGTTCGCGGCGTCGGCGAGGGTCGCCACGCCGGCGGCGCCGGCGACCTCGTAGACCTCCAGCGCCGGGTACTTCTGGTCGACGGCGGTCACCGCGTCGTCGGCGTCCCCGCCGACGGGCGCGCCGAACGCGGCGGCCCTCCGCATCCCGGGAGAGTCGCCGAGCGCCTGGTGGAGGCGGGCGGGCCAGGCGCCCCGCAGCGTCTCGCGCCGCAGGTCATTGCGCACCAGGACGTACCGGACGCCCATCCGGCCGAGGAAGGCGCTCAGGCCGGGCGACCCCTGCCCGGACCGGACCTGCTGGTCGATCGCGTCGAGCGCGCGCGTGTACCCGGGCGACCCGGCCGGGACGAGCTGCCGGACGCCCCACCGCGCCGACAGCAGCGGCTGGACGATGTCGTCCATGGGGCGGCCCCACAGGTACTCGCCGAACGGCGCGCCCGGGACGGCCAGCACCCCCTGCCGCCCGGCCCGCGCGTTGATCCATGCCGCGGCGTCCCGCCAGTACGGGGGCACCTCCGTGAACTCGCCCGGCCCGGACAGGCCCCGCGAGGCGGCCGTGACGCCGATGCCGCCGAGTGCGACGGCGGCGGCCACCGGCACGCTGAGCAGCGACTTCAGCACCGGGCCGGACGCGGGCCCCGCCCCGCGGCCGCGCACGCGGCCCGCCGTGTGGCGGGCCGCGGCGACGAGCGCGTGGGCCAGGCCGAGCGCGAGCGGCAGCCGCACGACCGCGTCGAACTTGTGCAGGTTGCGCAGCGGGGCGAGCGGGCCGTCGAGCAGATCGCGGAGCTGCCCGGCGAACGGGCCCGGCAGGCCGCTGAGGTGGCCCATCGACAGGATCGCCAGCCCGGCGAGCAGCGTCAGCAGCAGGAACGTCCGCTCGGGCAGCAGCCGGCCCAACAGCCCGGCGAGCCCGATCGCGGCGGCGAGGCCCGTGCAGACGATCGCGACGGGGCCGAGCGACAGGCCGTGCCCGACCGGCCACCAGACCTGCCCGTCCACGATCAGGTAGTTGACCCAGCGCTCCGCGCCGCGCAGGACGTTGATCAGGCCGGTCGGCCCGGCCGTGGTGCGCGCCTTCTCGGTGTAGGTCAGCCAGGAGAAGCCGTAGGTTCCGGTGAGCAGGAGGGGGGCGAGCCACCAGGCCACGGCCGCGCCCGCCGCCACCGACCACCACGCGAGCATCCGCGCCCGGAACGATCCGCGCGGCCGCGTCGCCACGTACACGACCGGGACGACCAGCACGGCGACGGTCGCGGTCGCGTTGATGCCGCCGCAGCAGGCGATCGCCAGTCCGGACCTCGCCGCCGCCCTGAGCCGCCCCGTCTCCCCGGCCGCCGCGCCGACCAGCGGCAGGACGATCCAGGGCAGCATCGCGACCGGCAGGTACTCCGAGGAGATCTGCCCGAGCGTGGCCAGCCCGTTCGGGGCCAGCGCGTAGGCCATCGCCGCGAACAGGCGGGCGCCCTGCCCGTCCCCACCGGCGCCGAAGCCGAGGCGCCCCGCGAGGCGCCAGGTGCCGGTGAACGCCAGGCACATCAGCAGCGCCAGCCAGAACCGCTGGGTGATCCAGGCGGGCATTCCGGCGAGGTCGCCGAGCGCGAAGAACGGGCCCATCGGGAACAGGTAGCCGACGGCCTGGTTCTGGAGCTGGCCGAACTGCTCGGGGTCCCACAGGTGCAGGGCGCGGCCGAGGAACCCGAGCGGGTTCACCGCCATGTCGATCTTGGTGTCGGCCAGGATCGCGCCGGGGCGGGTGCCGAAGGCGAGCGCGGTCAGCGCGAGGCAGCACGCGAGGACGCGCAGCCGGTCCCGCACCCGGCCCGCGACGTCCGGACCGTCCGGCACGGGTCGGCGGGACGCGCCGGCGCGGGGCGGATTCGCCTCTCCCACCGCCATGCTCGCCCTCTGCCCCTCTCTGCTCTCCCGGGCGTCAGCCAGGGTGTCCGTCACCGTACCTTCGGTCGCCTCGCGCACCGGCCTCGCGGGCCCGGACGGCGGCGGCGACGAGGTCCCGCATCCGGGCGGCGGTGCGCGCCCAGTCAAACTCTGCCGCCCGCCTCTGACATTCCGTGGCGATGCGATCACGCTCCGCGCGGTCGGCGAGCTCCTTGAGGGCGCGCCGGACGACGTCGGCCTGGTCGTCGCCCTCGCGGACGAGCCATCCGGTGGCCCCGTCGCGGACGGCGTCGCGCAGGCCGTCCACGTCGTGCGCAACGGTGGGGACGCCGAACGCGGCGGCCTCGATGACGCTGAGGCCCCAGCCTTCGCCCTGGGACGTGCTGAGATGCAGGTCGGCGCGGGCGACCAGGGCCGCCTTCACGTTCTCGGCGACGTAGCCGTGCGCGATGACGACCTTCTCCAAGCCGCGGGCTCTGATCCCGGTCGCGAGCGCGGCCGCCTCGGGGCCGTCGCCGACGATGTGGAGCTTCAGCCCGGGATGGGTCTCGGCGAGGTCGCCGGCGAGGTCGAGGAGGAGAGGGAGGCGCTTGTGCGGGACGAGCCGGGTCACGCAGACGAGATCCGGGTCCCCGGCGGGCTCCGGGACCGCGCCGTCGGGTTCGGCGACCACCGTTCCGTTGGGGACGACGTAGGTCGGACCGCTCCAGCCCAGCCGCTCCCTGACGGCACGCTCCGTGGACGGCGAGACGACGACGAACGCGTGCCGCCGGTAGGTCCAGCGGCTCACCGGCCCCTCCAGGACTCGGCCGACCCACGCGAGCCATCTGGGGAAGTACAGGCCGAACTGAGCGTCGTGCACATGGTGGATGACGCAGAACACCGGGACCCGGCACGGCATGACCCACGGCGTGAAGAAAGGGATGCCGTTCTGGCAGTCGACGACCGCGTCGAAGCGCCGCCGCCTGAGGCGGGAACCCAGCATCCACAGCAGGACGAAGGGGTAGACGGTGAAACGGCCGCCGAGACGTACGAACTCCACGTCCTCGACCCGTTCCCTGCGCCTCTGCCCCGGTGCCCTGCTCGTCACGTAATGGACGCGGGCTCCTTCACCGGCGAACCTGCGCGCCAGTTCCCACGCGTAGCGTTCGGCGCCGCCTGCGGAGGGATGCCAGGGATCCCTCCAGTTGACGACCGCCAGCCGCAGCTTCTCGCTCATCCCGTCTTCGCGCGCGGCGTGGGTACGTTCTCCGCCAGTGCGGCCGCGTTCGACAGGGCGACCGAACTCGACAGGGCGATGGGTTCGGACAGGGCGGCCGGCACCGGGCTCGGCTCACCGAACACCGCCCGCAGCGGCACGACCGGGATGTTCGGCCTCACCGGCATGAGAGGCAACCGGACTCCGGCGCGCGCGCGGATCCGGGCCAGGTCGAGCAGGCATTGCAGTGAATGCCGCCGGACCGAGAACGTCGATCCCGGACGGTCACGCCAGACCACCGGGATGTCCGTCACGGACGCTCCGCGCCGCACGCAGTGGGCGAGGAGTTCGACGTCGAACGAGAAGCCCGACGTGCGCAGGTCCTCCGCGGCGGCCCGTCCCAGGGGGCCGTAGAAGAACTTGAACCCGCACTGGGTGTCGGGGATGCCGCCCACGAGGTCGCGGACGATCCGGTTGAAGGTGATGGCGCCGAGGCGCCTGACGGGCAGCGCGTACCCCTGGACGACCGACCGACCGTGGCGCCTTGACCCGACCACGACCGGGCGGCCCTCGCGCAGCAGGACGATGGCTTCGTCCAGCGCGGCGAGGTCTGTTGCCATATCGGCGTCCATGAAGCCCACGTAAGGGGCCCGTGTCGCGAGCAGTCCGGCGCGGACCGCCGCTCCCTTCCCCCGGCGCTCGCACCGCACCAGCCGGACGGGGACCGGCCCGTCCCACGACTCGACGATGCCGGCCGTCCCGTCGGTGCTGGCGTTGTCGACGACGATGACCTCGGCCCGCGCCGCGAGGCCCGCGAGCTTGCCGCACAGCAGATCCAGTCCCGCCGGAAGCCTGTCGGCCTCGTTGAAGGCGGGAACGACGATCTCCAGAAGGGCGGGCCGGTCACGCCTGGTCCCCATCAGGGCCTACACGTCACCGGGAGCCGTAGTTGTACAGCGGCTTGATGACGGGGTCCTTCTGGGAAGCGCTTGCGAGCTGGACGGCGCCGAACGAGGCTCCGGAGGCCAGCAGGACGCCGACGATTGCGGCGATGGCGATGCGCATCAGGGGGTCCTTCGTCGGGGGTCGGGTCTGCGGGGCGTGATACCGCCGAGTAACGGGAAGCTCAGAGTAGTCCTTGAGGGCCTGATTGACCAGGAAACGGCGAGACCGGTCAGCACCCACGCGGCCACCACGGGCGCGACCGGGAGTGGGTCACGGGCCCCGCCCGCGACCCCGTCGATCCGATATACGACCAGGTCAGGGCCGCGCAGCACCTCCGTGGCCGGGCCCGAGGGACGGTTGCCCTCCGGCTCGGCGTCCACGACGACGTACCGTACTCCCTTGTCACGCAACGTGGTCACGGGCGGGGTTCCGGTCCGCGCGGCGGGCGCGAGCTCGACCGCCCTCGGATCCTCGGGCGCGACGGTCGTCCCGCCGACCGTGACGGCGTCGTCCACGATGACGCGGCGGTGCAGGTGGCGGGGCATCGGGTCGAGCACCCGGCGGCCGTGGTTCCACGGGTAGCTCCGGTAGGACGCCCAGGGCAGGACCAGCACGTCCCCGGGGGCGGGGTCGCCGTCAATGATCTGCCGTGCGCGCGCCCAGTCGTCCGGGTATCGGACGGCCCGCAAATCGCCCGCCGCACCCCACGCCAGCGTCGGCAGGAGAAGGACCGGGACCGCCGTCGCCGCGGCGGCCACTCCCGGCCACCGGGCCTCGGCCGCCCGGTCGGCGGCCGTCCCCAGCCCCACGGCGACCACGACGGCGAGCGGGGCCGCGAACTGCTGCCCGTCCCGGAGGACGGCGAACCCCGGCCAGAGGCCGATGACGCCTTCGAGGACGGGTGCCGCCACCGCTCCCCAGGCCGCGACGGCGAACCCGGCCGCAGCCGCGACGGCCGCGCCCCGCCGCCAGCCGGGCTCCCTGCACCATCTCCAGTAGGCGGCCAGCGCGACCACCACCACGACCAGCCAGATCGTCGCGGTGACCGGCGCCCCGTAGCCGCTCGGCACCGTCTCGCCGTTCCACACCCCGCCGAGCAGGAGCAGGCTGCCGAGCGTCCCGAACGGGGTGTCCGCCCTGGCCGCGAACAGGCCGACGGCCGTCCCGTCCCCGGGCAGGCCCGCGGGACGCAGCGCCCCCGGCACCAGCCAGGGCAGGCTGAGCACGGCCGCGGCCGCCGCGACCCGCAGGCCGGCGCGAAGCCCGTCACGCAGGCGGCCGGACCCCGACGAGGTCACGAGGGCGACGGCCAGGGCCGTCATGGCGGAGACCGCCAGCGCCGCGAAGCCGCCGATCGCGGCGGGCAGGAGGGCGCGGACGAGGCGGCGGCCACCGCCGGGCTCCTCCGTGCGCGCGGCCGCCGCCACCACCCACGGCAGGGCCGCGTAGCCGAGAAGGAGGGCCCACTGTCCGAGCAGCAGGCGTTCGGCGACGAACGGGTTCCAGGCGTAGCAGACGCCGGCGGCCAGGCGCGGCAGCAACCGGGGAGAGGGGACCAGCGACGCCGCCGACGTGCACGCCATCACGAAGACGGCCAGCAGGACGAGCTTCTGCACCGCGTCCGCCGGGACGATCGCGGCGAGCGCGGTGACGAACGCGTCGCTCGGCACATGCCGGGGCACGACCCCCGTCAGCCCGAACGTCAGGCGGGTGAACGCCGGGTCGGGCACGAACACCATGTCGTAGGACAGCACGAAGCCGGGCGCGAGCCCCGGCCCCAGCGCCGCGAGCCCGAGCCCGAGGCCGGTGAGGGCGGCCACCAGGTGCCGCGTCCGGTCGGTCAAGCAGTCCGCTCCCGCATGTGAGCCTGGACGCTACCCGACCGGCTCGGGGTCCCGGGGCAGGCCGAGGATCCGCTCGCCGATCACGTTCAGGTTGACCTCGGTGGTGCCGCCGCCGATCGTCATCGCCCGGGAGGCGAGCAGGTAGCGGGTCCAGCGGGCGCGCAGGGGGTCGCGGCGCCCGCCGGTCAGGGCGCCCTCCTCGCCGAGGAGCGTGAACCCGAACTCGGTGACCTGCTGGCCGTGCTCCATCGCCACCAGCTTGCGGACGTTCGCCGTCGCGCCCGGGTCGGTGCCCGACAGCCGCTTGAGCGTGGCGCGCAGCCCGAGCAGGTTGAACGCGTGCTCGTCGCAGGCGAGGCGCCCGATCCCGTCGCGGACGAGCGGGTCGCCGTCCAGGCCGAGTCCGGCCGCGAGGTCGAGCAGCTTGGGCAGGTCGCCGCCGAGCTGGAAGCTGCTCGTCAGCCCGACCCGCTCGTTGGCCAGCGTCGTGCGGGCCACGCGCCAGCCCTCGTTGACCGGGCCGACGACGAGGTCGTCCGGCACGAACACCCCGTCGAGGAACACCTCGTTGAACACGGCGTCGCCGGTGCACTCGCGCAGCGGGCGGACCTCGATGCCGGGCGATTCCATGTCGACGAGGAAGTAGGTGATCCCGTCGTGCTTGGGACGGTCCGGATCGGTGCGCGCGACGCAGATCGCCCACCGCGCTTCGCGGGCCAGCGACGTCCAGATCTTCTGCCCGGTGATCGTCCAGCCGCCCTCGGCGCGCTCGGCGCGGGTCCGCAGCCCGGCGAGGTCGGAGCCCGCACCCGGCTCGGAGAACAGCTGGCACCAGATGATCTCGCCGCGCAGCGTCGGCGGAAGGAAGCGGTCCTGCTGCTCCGCCGTCCCGTACCGGACCAGCGAGGGGACGACCCACGCCGCGATCATCAGCGGCACCGGGCGCACCTTCGCCGCCCTGAGCTCCTGCTGGATCACGATCTGTTCGAGGGGGCCCGCGTCCCGCCCCCACGGCTTCGGCAGGTGCGGCGTCACCCAGCCGCCCTCGGCCATCGCCGCCCGCTGTTCGAGCGGCTCCATCGCGGCCAGTTCGGCGACGCGGGCGCGGATCTCCTCGCGGACCGGCGCCGCGTCCTCCGCCAGCTCGATGCTCATCGGGCGCCGGACGCCGCCGACCGCGAGCGCGGCGACCTCCGCGCGGTGCGTGCTCGCCCGCCCCAGGAGCGCGCGGAGGGTGAGGGCCCGCCGGTAGAGAAGGTGGGCGTCGTGCTCGTAGGTGTAGCCGATGCCTCCGTGGACCTGGATGTTGCCCTCCGCGCAGGTGACGGCGGCATCCGCTGCCAGGACGGCCGCCACCCCGGCGGCGTAGGCGCGCTGGTCTTCCGGCTCGTCCAGGGCGCGCGCGGCGTCCCATACCGCCGCCCTGGCGCGCTCGACGGCGATGAGCATCCGCGCGCACTTGTGCTTGACGCCTTGGAACTGGCCGATCGGACGGCCGAACTGCTCACGCAGCTTCGCGTACGCGACGGCGTCGTCCAGGGCACGTCCCGCCACACCGCACGCCTCGGCGCCCAGGAGGACGGTGGCGAGGGCGTGCACGTCCACGCCGCTGATGAGGCGGTCGTCCGGAAGGGACACGCCCTCGACCGTGACCGATCCCACCGGCCGGGTGATATCGAGAGACTCCAGCGGCTCGACGGTGACGTCGTCCCGATCCAGGACGGCCCAGCGGTCACCGGCCGGGAGCACGAAGACGTCGGCCAGGGGCGCGCCCAGCACCGGCTGAACCGTCCCGGAGACGGTGGAGCCGTTCGTGGTGAGGCCCCCCGAAAGCCCGACCGCCGCCTTGCGGGTCCCCGCGACGAGGCCGCGCACGTCCGCCCCGGCCTTGTGCAGGATCGCGGACGCCAGCACGGTCGGCGCGTACGGGCCGGGAGCGAGGGCGCGGCCCAGTTCCTCCAGCGCGACGGCCTGCTCCAGGATCCCGAAGCCCTCGCCGCCGGCGTCCTCGGGCAGGTGCAGGCCGAGCAGCCCCTGCCCGGCGAGCGCGGGCCAGAAGCCCGCGTCCGCGTCCCGGACGGCCTGCCGTGTGACGGCCCGTTCGGCGAAGCCTCGCACCGCCGCCGCGAGCGCCTCGTGTTCCTCGGTCAGCCCGATGGCCATGGCCACACCTTTCTCAGGGGTGGCCCAGCGTATTAGAACGGGATTCGGTTGTCAGGAGGCGAGCTTGAGCTGCCCGAGGAACTGGTTGACGTCCGGCCACTGCTTGCGGTTCGTGTTCGGCATCGACGCGAACACCACCGCCGGCGCCTTCCGGCCGGTGTCGACCACCGCCAGGACGACGATCTCCCCCGTCGCGCGCACCCCGGACCGCTTGTAGGTGAGGTAGGAGGCGACCAGCCAGCCCTTGCGCCCGCCCACGTTCAGCGCCTGCGACGCGAGCGGGGCCGTCTTGTGGGGGAACGCGTAGTACTGCGCCTCGTAGCTCTTCGCGGCCAGCCCGGCCACGGTCTTCACGCTGTCCGGCCCCTGGTAGGCGCTCTGCAGGGACGGGATCAGCGTGCCGGTGAGGAGCTGCCCGTACCAGAACCGCCCGGCGTGCCGCTCGGTCAGGAGGATCTGCTGCCCCGACCATCCCGGCGTGCCCAGCTTGTTCTTCTTGGTGGGCACCTGCCAGGGGGCGGCGAGCCGCGGGTACGACAGCCCGGAGTGGACGTCGTCGACCCGCCCGAGCATCCGGCTCGGCTTCCCGGGGAACGTCGCGAGGCGCTTGTCCGGCGGCATCTCCACCTGCGCCGCCTCGGACTGCTCCGCCGCGGCCCGCCGGTCGGCGTTGCCGGGCGGGTCGGCGGTCTCGGCCGGCTCGTCGTCGCCGCTCTTCATGAAGTAGACGCCGCCGGCCGCGAGGAGCGCGACCACCAGCAGGCCGATCCCGCCGAACAGCACGAGCCGGGATCGGCCGCCGCGCTCGTCCAGGACGTCGCGCTGCGGCCTCGGCGAGCCGCCGAGCTTGGCGTCCGCGGCGTCCTCGTCCGCCATCCAGTCGGGCATCTGCCAGTTGCCGCTGCTCGGCTTGCCGGGCTTGGCCGGCTGCCCGGACCCGGTGGGGACCGCCGGGACGTACCTGTCGTCGCCGCCGCCGTCGCCGTCGCCCTCCTCGAAGAGCGAGCCCTCCCACTGGGGCGCCTCCTCGGCGGGGGGCTTCTCCTCGGCGACGGGCGCCACCTTGACGTCCTCGGGGTCGGGCTCCTCGCGCACGGCGGGCTCCCGGCGCCCGGTCTCGACCTTGCCCCAGACGTCGTGCGCCCCGGCGCCCCCGCCGGACGCGGAGAAGTCGGTGCGGCCCGTCGGCGGGGGCACCGGCACCTCCGGCACCTTCGGCTCGGGGAAGGCCGCCTGCGGCCCGGTCGCGCCCTCCGCGCCGTCCCGCGGCTCGCTCTCGCTCATTTCGGTCCAGCGCACACTGCGCTCCCCCTGATCGGACATGCGGCACACGTTACGCCAAGATCACTCGTGCCGTTCCGGCCGGTCATCACGCTCAGGACACATCTTCTCATCGCCTCGGTGCCGACGCCCCGGGCGCTCACGCGGGACTCGTCAGGCCCGCCTCGGCCGCCGGGTCGTCGGCCAGGCGTTCCCTCGCCAGCAGCGTCCCGCCGGCCACCGCGCCGGGCATCGCGAGCACCGCGCCGAGCGGAATGAGAAACACCACAAAGGTCGCCGCGCCGAACCCGACGGCCAGCGGGCGGTGGGCCTTCAGCCGCGCGAACCGGTCCCGGCGCCGCAGCCCGCGCCGCTCCAGCGCGATCGACGTCAGCTCGCCCGCGAGGAAGTAGCCCGACACCAGCGCCGCGACGACCGGGACGACCGTCTGCCCCACCACCGGCAGGAACCCGCACGCGAAGAACACGACCGCGAACACCAGCGCCACGGCCCCGAGGATCAGCGCGTCCTTGACCGCCCGCCCGATCTGGACCAGCAGCGGGACGTCCGGCTCCGGCGGCGCGCCGCCCCGCGACTCCTCCACCCGGACCGCGATGGCCTCGTAGAACGGGTCGCCCACCAGCAGCGTCACCGCCGTGAACGTGATGACCGCGAGGAACAGGGCCGCCCCGTACAGGGCGATCCCGGCCACGACCCGCGCCGACGTGCGCACCGCGTCGGACCAGCCGTCGGCGAAGCCCGTCACCCATCCGGCCAGGTCGTCGATCCGGTACGCGAGGAAGACCAGCGCCGCGGCGTACACCGCCAGGACGATCAGCGCGGGGATCAGCCCGAACAGCCACTGGGCGGGGTGCCGCGCCACCCATCCGATGCCGCGCAGCAGGTAGCCGACGCCGTTGAAGAAGTCCTTGAACGCCGACGGCCGCGGCGGCGGGCTCGGCTGCTGCGGAGGGTGGGGCTGGTGGGGGCTCGGCTGGGGGCCTGCCTGGGGGCTCGGCGGGGGGCCTGCTTGCGGGCCCGGCTGCGGCGGGCCGCTCCAGGCACCGGGTCGGTCAGGCGGTCCGTACGGTTGGCTCACGCACCCTGACCCTATAGGGCAGGCAGCCCCACAAGACGGACAGAACGGTCCCAAACCGCGCGCCGCAGTTCCGAATCCTTCAAGGCCTCGACCGTCGGCAGCCTTCCGGCTCCCGGCGTCGTGCTGTAGTAGCCGCCGCTGCACCCCTCGAACTCCTCGTCCAGCGCGAGCCGCAAGGCCATACGCGCTCCCTGCGCCGGGGTCCGCAACACCGGGGTGTGCGAGAACAGGGCCAGGATCCGCTCGGTGCCGCGGACGTCCCTTCCAAGGCTCGTGGCGACGAACCCCGGGCAGACCGCGTTCGCGGTGACGCCGCTGCCCTCCATCCGCCTGGCGAGCTCCTGCGCGAACAGGATGTTGAGCAGCTTCGACCGCCCGTACACGCGCAGCGCCCCGGACGGACCGTACGACCCGGGCTCGGCCATCCGCTCGACGTCGAGCCGGTCCGAGAACCGGTGCGCCTCCGACGCCACGACCACCACCCGCGACGGCGCGCCCTTCTCCAGCAGCCCCAGCAGCAGGTTCGTCAGCAGGAACGGCCCCAGGTGGTTCGTCGCGATCACGCGGTCGTACCCGTCCGCGCTGACCTTGGCCCGCAGCAGGTAGACGCCCGCGTTGTCGACCAGCACGTCCAGCCGGTCGAACCGCTCCTCCAGCGACGCCGCCACCCGCCGGACGTCCATCTGCACCGACAGGTCGCCGATGAACGTCTCGACCCGCGCGCCCGGCACGTCCGCGGTCAGCTCCTCCACCGTCGCGGCGGCGCGCAGCTCGTTCCGGCAGACGATCCCCACCAGCATCCCCGCCCGGGCCAGCCCCCGCGCGATCTCCTTCCCGATCCCGGAGGTCCCCCCGGTGACGATCGCGATCCTGCGCTCCATGCCCCCACCGAACCACCCCGCGCACCCCCGGGCAACAGCGCGGCGCCCCTGGCACCGAAGTGGAACACGTTCTACTATTTCCGCATGAGGTTCACCTACGCCGAGGCCATGACGGACCCGTCGTTCTACCTGCCGCTGGCCAAGGCCGCCGAGGAGGCCGGGTACACGAGCATGTCGGTCGCCGACTCGCTGGTGTACCCGAAGGAGTCGGACTCGGTGTATCCGTACACCGCCGACGGGAGCCGGGAGTTCCTGGAGGACAAGCCCTTCATCGAGACGTTCACGCTGATCGCGGCCATGGGGGCGGTGACCTCCCGGCTGCGGTTCACGCCGTTCGTGCTCAAGCTCCCGGTACGTCCCCCCGTCCTGGTCGCGAAGCAGGCGACGTCGGTCGCGTGCCTGACCGGCGGGCGGCTCGCCCTCGGCGTCGGGCTCAGCCCCTGGCGCGAGGACTTCGAGGTGATGGGCGTCCCGTGGGAGCGGCGCGGCAGGCGGATGGACGAGGCCATCGACATCGTGCGCGGCCTGAGCGCCGGCGGGTACTTCGAGTACCACGGCGAGCACTTCGACGTCCCGGCCATCAAGATCTGCCCGGCGCGGCCCTTCCCGATCCTGGTCGGCGGGCACAGCGAGGCCGCGCTGCGCCGCGCCGTCGTGCGCGGGGACGGCTGGATGCACGCGGGCGGCGGCGACGACCTGGACGGCCTGCTCGCCCGGCTGGACCGGATCCGCGAGGCGGAGGGCAAGGCGGGCGGCCCCTTCGAGGTGCACGTCATCTCGATGGACGCCTACACGCCCGACGGGGTGAGGCGGCTGGAGGACAAGGGCGTCACCGACGTGATCGTCGGCTTCCGGACGCCCTACGCCGAGGGACCCGACACCGAGCCGCTGGACAAGAAGATCGAGAAACTCGAACGGTTCGCCGAGACCGTCATCGCCAAGACCGCCTCCTGACCCCGAAACGAGAACACGTTACAGTGGATGCCATCGCCTGGGACGCCCCCGACGCCGACCACCCGGCCCGCCGCGCCGCCCGCGCCTCCATGACCGCCGTCGCCGAGGGCCGCAAGGACGACTGGCTGTCCCTGTTCGCCCCGGACGCCCTCATCGAGGACCCGGTCGGCCCGTCCTTCCTCGATCCGGAGGGCGCGGGCCACCGGGGCCCGGACGGCATCGAGAACTTCTGGAACTCCTTCATCTCGACGATCGCCGGCTTCCGCTTCCGCGTCGCCGACTCCTTCGCCAACGGCCCCTGCTGCGCCAACGTCGCCACGATCACGACCACGACGCCCGACGGCGCCACGATGACCATCGACTGCGTCCTCGTCTACACGGTGGACGGCGCAGGCAGGATCACGTCCCTGCGCGCCCACTGGGAGCCCGACCGCGCCATGGCCACCCTCACGGCGCCGTGACCTGACGTAGCCCGGTCTGGGCGGGCCGCGGCGGTCAGCGGCGCCCTCCCGACCGGCGCCGCGCGTGGAAGCGGTGGTCGCGCCGGACCAGGTTCGCGATCTTGTGCTGGGTCTCGCGGTCGAGGACGGCGGCGGTCCTGGAGATCTGGTCCAGCAGGGACCGGGTTCCGATGCCGACGACGTCCACGCCCGGATTGCGGCAGGTGCCGAGTTCCGCCCGGTCGTGCATGACGACGACCGCGGTGCGCACCGGGACGGACGCGCCGCGGGATCGCAGGAACTCCTCCAGCGCCCCGGCGACCTCGCCGACCTGCCGTCCCCAGCTCCGCCCCCGGCCGTCTGCCAGGACGCCCGACTCCACCCGGTTGCCGTAGCGGTCGAACTTCTCGAAACGCCAGTCGTCGCCGGTGACGTGCACCCGGACGCCGCGGCCCTTGACCTCGACCGCCCAGACCCCGCCGGACCCGACCAGCAGATGGTCGACCTCGCCGCGCCGGTTGGCGTATCCGCGGAACAGCGTCCAGTCCCCGCGCAGGAAGCGTTCGAGCTCGGACGCCACCCGGTCCTCGGCGTCGACGCCGGCCTGCTGCTGCGCGCGCCGGTGCAGGACCCCGGGGTCGGCCACCGGCGCGGCCCGCTGGGCGGCCTGGAGTTCCCGGGCGTCGCGGAGCCACCTGCCCAACTGCCACCATCGGCGCGAGGCCTGCTGCCGGCGGCGGAGGGCCTCCACGGCCCGGCCGTGCTCGGCGATGCGGTCTCGCTCGCGGGCGATCGCCGCGTCGGTGTTCTGAAGTTGAGCTCCCGGATGGTCTGAAAGCACTTCGATCCGCATCGCCCAAACATAGATCTTTCAGCCCATATGCAGACGGGCAATTCCGGCCGGCTCATCACCCGATGTCCCCTCTGGTTCGCAGCCCCCGCTTGACAGACCTCGCGGCCATCGACTACAAAACCAACTGGTTATAGAACCGAAAGGTTTGCCTTGGACACCCGCACTCTGGACACCACCTTCGCCGCGCTGGCCGACCCGACCCGGCGGGCGATCCTGACCCGCCTCACCCAGGGCGACGCGTCGGTGGGCGAGCTGGCCGCCCCGTTCGCCATGAGCCAGCCCGCCGTGTCCAAGCACCTGCGCGTGCTCGAACGCGCCGGCCTGGTCTCGCGCGGCCGGGACGCGCAGCGGCGGCCGTGCCGGCTTGAGGCCCGCCCCCTCCGGGAGGCCCTGGACTGGCTCGCCGACTTCCGCCAGTACTGGGAGGAGAGCTACCGGCAACTCGACGAGCTGCTCGCACGGCTCGAAGAGCAGGACGACTCGTGACCGTCTGGCAGCCCCGTGGAGCCGGCCTCGCGGTCAGCGCGCCGTCCGACACCGAGATCCTGCTCAGCAGGACGTTCGACGCGCCCCGGCGGCGGGTGTTCGACGCGTTCACCCGTCCGGAACTGCTCATGCAGTGGCACGGCGCCCGCGGCTGGCGGCTCGCCGTCTGCGAGATCGACCTGCGTCCCGGCGGCGCCTGGCGCTTCGTCTCGCACGGCCCGGGCGGCGCCGAGATGGGCTACGGCGGCGTCTTCCTCGAGGTGGACGCGCCCGCGCGGCTGGTACAGAGCGAGATCCGCGACGGCTGGGAGGCCGGCGAGGCCCTGGTCACCACCGTCTTCGACGAGCGGGACGGCCGCACCGCCATGAACATCACCGTTCGCTACCCCACCCGCGCGACACGCGACAGCGTGCTCCGCAGCCCGATGCGGCGCGGTGCGGGCGAGTCCTACGACCGACTCGACGACCTGCTCTCGAAAGGACACCACCCATGACCGAGTCCCCAAGTCCGGTACTGCCCGTCCGCCCCGGAATGCTCATGCTCGAACTCGTCCCGGTGCCCGTCGAGGACATCGACCGGGCCAAGGACTTCTACACCGGTCTCGGCTTCAACGCCGACGTCGACGTACGACCCGCGGACGGCGTCCGCTACGTCCAGCTCACCCCGCCGGGCTCGGCCTGCTCGATCGCGCTGACGGAGGGCCTGCCGGGCATGGACATGCCGGTCGGGACGCAGCGCGGCCTGCACCTGGTCGTCAGCGACATCGAGCAGGCCAGGTCCGACCTCATCAAGCGCGGCGCCGACGTGGACCCGGTCGAGGACATGGGCGGCGTCTTCTACGCCCGCTTCGCCGACCCGGACGGCAATACCTGGACCCTCCAGCACATGCCCTGGCGCCCCTGAACCACCGCGACGGCCCGACGCCCGCGATTCTCTAACGCAGGACACCCGCCTCCACCTGTGTGGAGAACTCCTTCAGAACGCGGCGGCCTTTGTAGAGCCTGACGGTCGCTGATTCGACCCGCCCGACTTCGGGGCCTTGGAGACCGGCACCAGTCTTCCTGAGGACGAAGAAACGATCGGTCACCGGCGCTTCCGCGGATCCGCCCCCCGAGGCCGTGAACGTGACACGCGTGCCGCCTGACACCGGGAGCCGACCGGCCACGTGCATCTCCCACCCCGGCTCGGCGTCGGGCCCGCCGGCGTCCAAACTGCCCCCGCCCGTGTCGTCATAGACCACGTTCTCGGAGACCTGCCCCAGGGGCACCCCCCAGACACGGGCGGCCTGATGAAGGCTCGTGTCGCTCACACTCGGCCTCCCGGACCGGTCGAGCGAGCAGAGCCGGTAGGCGGCCCTGCTGCCCAGCAGCACCGTCCGTCCGCGCGAGTCGCGAACAGAGGTGGCTAACACCCGGAAATCGGATACCCGCGTCCCCGACCCGGTCACCCTCGCCTCGCTCCTCGGATCCCCGGGGTCCGGCACCGAGACGCGAGGGTCGCCGACCATGCACGCGCGGACGACGGCGAGCTGCTCGGGAGTGTTCGAAGGCAGCGCGACGGAGTTCGGCGCGGGCTTGGGCAGCGGCGGGTCGTCCGCGAGGATCGGCGGGGACGGATCAGTGACGATCAGTGCCATCACCAGGGCCCCGGCCGCCACGGCCGCGGCGCCCAACCCGACCCAGGCCGCACCACGAAGCACGCCGCCCACGGCCACCCCTTCCTCTCGGCGCCGAAGTCTCGGCCACCATCGCGGATCGGAACGAGCATGTACAAACGATTCTTCAGGCGCAAGGCATCGCCAGTCACGGGGCGCCAGTCGCGGGGACGTCGTCGGCGCATGGGGCTCGGGTGCCGGGCCGTGAGAGGATCCACCGCAGTCTGTGCTGGTTCTGACCGTGGAGGCGTGGATGTACGCGGTGTCCCTTGGCGACGACGGTGCGGAGCTGCGCCCCCTCGAACCATGGCAGGCGGACGAGTTCCTGGCCCACATCGACCGGGGACGCGATTTCATCGGCCGGCACGTCGGGCTCCCGGACCGTGTCACGGACCTGGAATCCAGCCGCGCGCACTTGCAGGCGTACGCGGACAAAGCCGCAGCCGACAGGGGGCGCATCTACGGGATCTGGGTCGACGGACGGCTGGTGGGCGGCGTCCTCTTCGTGTCGATGGACGTCGCCCAGGGCACCGCCGAGGCCGGCTGCTGGCTGGAGCCGTCGGCGGCGGGCAAGGGACTGGTGACCAGAGCGGTGCGCGCCATCATCGACTGGGCCATCGAAGAGCGCGGCATCCACCGCGTGGAATGGCACGTCTCGGCCGCCAACCAGCCCAGCATCTCGGTGGCGAAGCGGCTCGGGATGACGAAGGACGGCACCCTGCGGGAAAGCTACCTCTACCGCGGAGTGCGGCAGGACATAGAGGTCTGGTCAGTGCTCGCCCCAGAGTGGCGAGCATTCGGACAGGCACCCTAGAGCCGTTCCTGGTCAGCTGCGGTCCTGGGCTATGGTCCAGCGGCCTGACGTCGCGCGGGGTGCGGGGCGGCCGCCGGGGTCGCCTCCGGAGGGGAACACGGCGATCGCGACGTACACGTGCTGGCCCTTGCTGAGGCCCTTGGGCATGGCGCCGGTGACGTACTGGGCGCCGCTGGTGGCCAGGGCGTCGGCTCGGGTTTCGGACCACACCCCGGCCGACTGGCCGTTCTTCCAGTCGTGGACCTCGAACCGCATCTGGTACTCGTCGCCGGGGCCCATTCCCTCGACGCCGACGACGGCGGTGATGTCCGCCCACGTGGAGAGCGGAGCCACGTAGCCGGGATAGCCGTCGGGATGGTCCTTGTCCGGTTCCGAGTGGGAGTCGGCCGGGTCGGCGTGGGTGACGTCCCAGTTGAGGACAGTGAACCGCCCCCACGCCAGAGCCTGGGGCCTGGACTTGCCGTAGCTGCTGCGGATGGGCACTTCGTCCTCCTCGTGTGACCCGAGGGCCAGCGCCTTCAGTTCCGCGAGCGAGCCGCGGAAGGCGTTGACGTCGCAGCGGCCCGTGATGCCCGGTACCAAGCCGCTGGACGAGTACTGCAGGATCGACATCGGCTCTCCGCCGTACGGGATCCAGTAAGAGGCGGGGACCTTCCGGTAGAGGGCGGCCGGAGAGCCGGAGCCCGTCACGTACCGCGACTGCCAGATCGTGTCGAAGAAGCCGAGGTCGGGCCGGCCGTGCTCCTCCCAGTACCAGCGCGGGAAGTAGCCGATGACGGGATGCCCGCCGGTGCGGCGCTTCACCTCGGCCACCCACGCCCGGGCAGTGGTCGCGTCCGCGCCGGACGCCTCGACGTCGAGTGCGACGGCGAGGCGGGACACGTCACCGGCCCTGTCCAGGAAGTAGCGGGCTTGCGCGGCCCCGTCACCCCCATGAAGGAAGTGGTAGCCGCCCGGTACGAAGCCGGCGCCCAGCGCGAGCATCGCCGAGCGGTTGTGGCTCCAGGTCGGATTCACGTAGGTGGTCGATTCGCTGACCTTGGAGAAAGCGAACCGGACTCCCGAGGCGTGGACTCGCCGCCAGTCTGGTCTGCCCTGATAACTCGCCACGTCGACCCCGTACAGCACGACGGCTCCTCCCCTGGCCCGCGCATCGCGGACGGAACACGATGCGGCACCACGAGGAACTTACTCTGAGCAACCGCTTGGTCACGATCGCCGATACGGGAGGAAGTCATAGCGGATCGGATCGTAAGGCGCTGTCTCCACCGCACCCGCGTGGAGACCATTGCCCCGGTCGGCCACACTGAGGCGATGAGATACGTCGGCCGGGTGCCCGCACCGCCGCTCGACCGGTTCATCGACGACATCTACTGCCTGTCCGGGGTGCCGCGCCACCGCCGGATGAACGTGCCGCCGATGCCGTCCGCACATCTGTTCATCAACCTGGGCGAACCCGCCCTCCTGCGGGACTCCGACCCTTCGGTGCCCCCGGCCGTGCTCGCCGACGGATGGTTCATGGGCGTATGGACCCGGCGTTTCCTCGTCGAGTACCCCGCGCGCGTGCGGCTGGTCGGGGTTCACTTCAAGCCTTGGGGGCTGTCGCCGTTCGTCGACGTGCCGGTGACCGAGCTGCGTGACCGCTGGGTGCCCGCCGACGCCGTCTGGCAGCGGTCCTTGAACCGGATCCGCGACCGGGCCGGCGAAAGCGCATCGGCCGGCGAGGCGCTGCGGGTGGTGGAGGAGGAGCTGCGGTCGCGGCTCGCCGAGGCGCCCCCGCGCGGACTCGGCCTGGTCCAGCACGCCGGCGGGCGCCTGGAGACCTCCCACGGCGCGGCCCCGGTCGGGGCGCTGGCCGACGCCGCCGGGGTGAGCGGCAACCACCTGGCCGTGCAGTTCAAGTCCCACGTGGGTGTCACCCCGAAACGGGTGGCGCGGATCTACCGCTTCGCGCGGCTGATCCTTTCCGTGGACGCCCTGCGCCCGGTCGACTGGTCGGACCTCGCCCACGCGGCGGGCTACTTCGACCGGGCCCACTTCAGCAGGGAGTTCAAGGACTTCACCGGCCACACCCCGGCGGAGTACCTGGCCCTGCGGCGCCGGTTCCCCGCCGAGGCGGGCTTCCCGCCCGACAGCGGTCCGATGCCCGCCGATTGATTTCTTACAAGCGCGGCCGCTCCTGGAGACGACAAGATCGGAGCGAGGACGCGAGGACGCAAGGACCGAGGGGGACCCGTGGGCACAGTGATCATGCACAGCGTCATGTCGGTCGACGGCTTCATCGCCGACGACGAGGACCAGGTCGGGACGCTTCACGACTGGTACTTCGACGGGGACGTCCCGATCGGCGGAGGCGGCGACCAGGAGTACGACCATTCCGGGACCGGAAGCGGCATCAGGGTCTCGACGTCGTCGGCGGAGTACGTCCGGTCGACGTGGGCGGAGATCGGCGCGATCGTGATGGGCCGCACCCTGTTCGACCTGGTGAACGGCTGGGAGGGACGGCCGCCCGCGGGCGACCACGTGGTCGTGGTGTCCCACCGGCCCAAGCCCGAGGGCTGGCACCCCGAGGCGTCGTACCACTTCGCCGGCGACGTGACGGCCGCGATCGAGAAGGCGCGGGAACTCGCCGGGGACCGGACCGTCGCCGTGAACGCCGGCGACGTGGGCGGACAGATCCTCGCGGCCGGTCTCGTGGACGAGGTGGCGATGGACGTGGTGCCGGTCGTGTTCGGGACGGGCAAACGCTTCTTCGGCGCCGTCGACCGGCAGTACCTGCTGGAGGACCCCCACGTGGTCATCCAGGGCGAGCGGGTGCTGCACCTGCGGTACAAGGTGCGCCGCTAGCCCCCCGACGGCTGGATCGCGGCCGGTCAGCCGAGCGGTGCAAGGCAAAGGTTCTTGGCAGGAGGCGGGTGATGAGCCCGTTGGGCCCCCGGCGCGCCTCGGCGGCGCCGGGGGTCGTTGATGACGGCCTTCAGCGTGGCGGAGGTGGTGTCGCGGCGGGCCTCGCGGTCGCCGAGGCCGGCGTCTCAGAGGCCGATGTCGCTCTTGGCGGCCATGTAGGAGCCGGCTCCAGGGAAACCGGCCCTCGCGAGGGCGACGAACCGCTCGCCGAAACCGAGCGGCACCAGGTCGGCGAGACTCACGAACTCGACTCCGCGGATCGGCCGGGAGTCCGCCGTCCCGGCCACGACCCCGGCCGTGCCGCCCACGCGGCGCGCCTCGAAGGTGATGTGCAGGACGTGCGCGCCACCGCGAATGTGATCGCAGACGTACAGCAGCCGGCCGGCCTCCACGTCGACGCCGGTCTCCTCCCGCATCTCCCTGACCAGGGCAGCGGCCAGCGGCTCGCCCTCCTCCACCTTGCCTCCCGGCAAGGACCACGAACGTCCGGTGTCGGTGTCCTGGTCCAGCAGCAGAATCCGGCCGTCCTCGATCACGACCCCGGTAACCCGTACGTCCACGCCGGCAAGCTACCGGACCGGCGAACCGCCCGAGACGACACCGTCACGGTGATGTTGCCTCCCCCGGTCCGCGTCGGACGATCAATAGGGCGACACGATCAAAGAAAAGCAGGGACGAGCGCGCAAGCGTCGTCCCACGACTTGGAGGTGCTCCAATGGACACCGCTTACAAGAACGTTCCCGGCGACACCGCTCAGCAGATCCTCGACAGGGCCCGCGGCCTCGGCCGCGAGGACATCGGCGGGAACGCCGAGCTGCACGTCACGATCGCCGGTCCGATCCGCTCTCGCGGCCTGTGGGAGTGCATCGGATGCCAGATGGACGAGGTGGCGGCCGAGACGCAGGACACGTTCCTCGCGCCCGAGGTGATCGTCTCGACCGACGCGGAGGCGCCCCTGGGCGCCCTGGTCGTCGAGCTCATCAACGTGATCGCCGGGAGCGAGAAGGAGATCATCGAGGAGGCCGGCAGCGTCCTCTGTGAATTCTTCGGCTACTACACCGACTTCGCCGCCGACTTCACCGTCGAGATCGCGGAGCCGGTCGAACCGACCAACGGGATCGCCGAGTGCGGCCTGTGCGGATGCAAGACGTTCACGTCCTCGGACGAGATGTGGCGTGCTCCGCGGGTCGTCGTCACCATCCCCGCCTCGGAGGCGGCGATGCTGCTCGACAGCGACCGGGTTCATGTCTGAGCCCGGACGCTCCCCCAGTGGCCCCTCCCTCCCTCACCAGGAGCGAGGGGCCATCTGCTCGTCCACGGCCGTCCGGCCGCTGACGAACGCAAGAAGCCGCCGACCAGAACTCGTCTGATCAGCGGCTTCGTGTGCCGTGGAGGTGGCGGGAATCGAACCCGCGTCCTTCCAGACGCCCAAATCGATCATGTTGGGCTGTCGTTGGCGATCGTAGTTTCACCAGCGTAAGCAGTGCTTCTAAGTGTTGGCAGTCATTGGCTGTTGTTGGCGTTCACCGGTCATATTGCGGGCGTAAAACGGGCGCGAACACAGCCCCCTCATGCGCCCTTCGGCGGTCGGCCGCCCTTGCGAGCCCGGCGCTCGGCAAGCTCTTGCTCCGCCTCCTCCAGCATGGCCAGCTCGTCAGCGTTCCCGTACTCGCGAATCCGCGCGCGCATGTGGTCGAGGAGATCTGGCGTGCGGTCCGTGCCGAGCCTCTCGCACACACGGCCGTAGGCATCCCACAGCGGAATGGGTACCCGGATGGGTCTGGTCGGGGTCCTGCCGGACTTCTCGGCCATGGGGCGCTCCTCCGCGTGTCGTGTAGCTACGGAGAATCCTTGCACAGGACTTGTGTAGCTACCAGCTTTCCGCTTACTCTGTAGCTACCAAGTTTCATTCACATCCCCCCGCCAGTACGGCGGGCCCCGGCAAGCGACTCCACCGCAAACCGAGGCCCTTGACCAGGACAAGGAGGTCCTGACCCATGGGCAACCCTACTGACGCCGAAAGGCAGCAGGAAGCGGTCGAGGCGACCGTGCCGGGGACCTGGCCGAACGGCGAGCCGGACGACGTCCGCGACATGGCCCGGCGCCGGACCGACCTCGCCCAGCGCGCCGACGACCTCGCGGCCCGGCTGGAGGCCGAGCTGTACGACGGGATCGACGTCGACCTCGGCCTCGCGCTGCGCGAGGCGGTCAAGGCCAACCGGGCGTTCGCCGAGGCGTGCCGGAACGGCGACGACGAGGAGGAGTTCGACCGGACGCTGCACGAGACCAGCAGGACCATCGCGCACTGCCTCGAACTGGCCGAGGCGCTCGACGTCGAGTAGCAGAACCACCCGATAAGCGGTCCCCGCCGCGGCGACCCTACCGCCCGGCGGGGACCTTGATCCCGACCTGCTTGGAGGTCCGAACCCATGAAGCATCCTCCCACCGACGTGGGCCCCTACGAGACCGAGGACCAGGCGGCCGCGGTGTGCCGCGACGCCTACGGGCACCCGCACACCCCCGGCCACATGGGCATGGTGAACCGGGCCCGGCTCGCCGCGGCGTGCGAGGCCGCGGACGTCGAGCTCGGCGCGTACGACATGCGCATCCTGGACTGGGTGGCCAAGTGGGAGCCCGAGGTGTGTGCGGTCCTCGCCGGCCTCGTCCTGCGGGCGGGGGGCGCCCGATGAACCGCCGCGACCGCGACCCGTGGAATGTGGTGTTCGGCGTCCTGCTCCTGGCGGCCGCCGTCACGCTCGGCGTCGGGCTGTTCGCCTACTTCGCTACCCACCCGATCGTCGCCGCGGTGTGGGCGCTCGGCACGACGGTCGGCACGGTCTGGCTCGGCGGCCTGCATGTGGCACGACGCCACGACGACCAGATGCGCGCCCTGACCGCCGAGCGCCAGGCCGTGCCCGTGACCGCGCCGGAGACGGTGTCCAGCGTCCTGCTGTCGTGCCGCGCGGGACACCGCATTGGTGATGCCGAACGTGACGTGTTCGTGGGCGCGCTGCACACGCACTTCGCCGCCGGGCGCCTGGACGTCGACGAGCACGCCGAGCGGCTCGCCGCCGCGCTCGCGGCGCGGACCGTCGAGGATCTGCGCCGGACCGTGGAGGGCCTGCCGAGCGAGGTGACCGGCCGATGAACCGCACGACCCGCATCGCGCACCTGGCGTCCGTTGCCTTTATGGCAACCGGTGTCCTGGCCGCCACCGGTGTGGGGTTCGCCCAGTCCTGGGCGGGCCTGTACGGCTGGGCCTCCGACCACGGCCTCAACCATTGGAAGGCCATGTCGTTCCCGGCGATGGTCGACGTGTTCATCGGCGTCGGGGAGCTGGGCCTGTTCGCCCTCACGCTGGAGGGCCACCGCCTCCGCAGGACCGCCCTGTCGTGGGTGGACCTGCTGCTCCCGGGGGCGATCGCGACCACCGGGTGGGGTGTCTCGCTGGCATTCAACGTCGGTCACGTCGACCACGAGCTGAGCGACCAGCTCACCGCCGCCGTACCGCCGGTCGCCTCCATGCTCGGCCTGCTCGTCCTGCTGCGGACCCTTCACCGTCTGGTCACGCGGGCCCCGGTCGCGACCACCGGTCCCGACGCTGAGTTTGCGGCGCCGGGCGACGGAGTCACAACGGCCGTGGCGACGCCGGTGTGGTGGCCGCTCCCGGACCTCGGGTCCGCTGGTGAGACGGCGAACGGGTACGCGCTGTGGGACGAGATCGAGCCCTCTCGCGAGACGCTCCCGGCCGCGCTCCCGGAGGCACCGGACGACGAGCCGCCCGTGTCGGAAAGTTCCGACATCGAGCCGGACCTCGCCGAGGTGGTCGCGACCGCCCGCGACCGGTACGCCGAGGTGCTCGCGACCGGTGCCGTCCCCTCGGTCCGCCGACTCCGGCGAGAGCTGCGGATCGGGCACCCGAAGGCCAAGCGCGTCTACACCATCCTCGCCGCGGAGGCCGCCTCGTGACGCAGCTCCCCCGTCTGTACGCGGTGCCGGACGAGGAGGGCGTCTCCCTCGTCAAGGACGCCGGCGCCGTCGAACTGGAGGCCGAGACCGTCGAGGCGGTCCCGGTCGACGGCCCGGCGACCGGGCGGCCCGGGTGGCTGGACGACCGCCGGGCCCGGCTCGACGAGGCGCCCCGGGTGGTTCCGGTGTGGCTACGCGACCGCGCCCAACTCGCCGACTCCGCCGCGTTCGTGGCGCGCTGGTATGGCCGCGAGTGGGCGTTCCACACCTTCCGGGCCCCGGTCTACGTGGGGCGCCTGTGGGCGTGCGCGCCGCGCGGCGGGTCCCGGGTGACGCGGAAGTGGTGGAGGTGGGTGACCGACGCCGAGGCGCGCCCGGTGGAGGCCAAGGCCTCGCTCGGCGACCCGGACGCCTGGACGCGGTTCGTGGCGACGCAGACGCGCCGCACCGGCCCGCGGCGCCGCGCCTCGGTCGTGGTCGCCGTCCCGGTGGCGCTGCTGGTCACGCTCGCGGCGATCCTGCTGCCCGGGTGGGCGCTGACAACGGCCGGCGCGGCGGCGCTGTGCGCGCTGGGCTGGATCGGGCGGGACTCCGACCGGCCGATCGTCACCCGGTACGTGGCCGTGCAGCTCCAGCGGCGTCTGGACTCGGCCGAGGTCGACCAGGCGCTCGCCGCGATCGGCGTGAAGGGCAGCGTCGACTACGTGGCGCCGATCGCCGTGGACGGCCCCGGGTGGCTGGCCGAGGTCGACCTTCCGGGCGCGACGCTCGCCGACACGGTGCTGGAGAAGCGGCCCGCGCTCGCCGCGGCGATGCGGCGCCCGCTGGGGTGCGTGTGGCCCGAGACCGACCCGGACGCCCACCCCGGCCGCCTCCGCCTCTGGGTCGCCCGCCAGGACCCGGCCCGGGCACCACGGCGGATCTGGCCGCTGATGAAGGACGGGCAGGCCGACCTGTTCGCCCCGATCCCGTTCGGGTGGGACCCGCGCGGGCGGCTCGTCGAACTGGAGCTGACCGGCGCGAACGTTCTCATCGGCGGCGTCATGGGCTCCGGGAAGACCTCCGCCGTCCTCGTCCTGGCCCTCGCCGGCGCGCTCGACCCGACGTGCGAGCTGTGGCTGTACGAGATGAAGGGATCCGGGGACCTAGACGCCGTCCGGCCGGTCGCGCACCGGTACCGGTCCGGGGACGACGACGAGGACTGTGAGGCCGCGCTCGACGCGCTGCGCGGCCTGGAGGCCGAGCTGAACCGGAGGAAGAAGGTCGTCAAGGCGCTTCCGCTCGCCGACGTCCCGGACGGCCGGAAGGTGTCCCGCCGCCTCGCCGACCGCCGCGAACTCGGATTGCACCCGATCCTCGCGATCTTCGACGAGGCGCACACCCTGTTCGAGCACGAGCAGTACGGGGAGGAGGCCGCCGCGATCGCCGGGCGCTTGATCCGCAAGGCCCGCGCGTACGGCATCGTCATCGTGTTCACCACCCAGCGGCCCGACGCCGCCAGCATCCCCAAGGCCATCAGCGACAACGCGATCCTGCGGTTCTGCCTGGCCGTCACCGGGCACCTGGCCAACAACCTCGTGCTGGGCTCCGGGGCGTACGCGCGCGGGGTGCGGGCGACGATGTTCGACCCGCGCAAGGACGCCGGGACGGGCTGGCTGGCCCGGTCGGCGCTGGACGCGCAGATCGCGCGGGCCGCGTTCATCACCCAGGCCGAGGCCGTTGAGATCGGCCGCCGCGCCCTGGCCGTGCGCACGGCGGCCGGCCTGCTCACCGGGGAGGCCGCCGGGCAGGGCGCGGCCGAGGTCGACAGGTCCACGCTGATCGACCACGTCCGGGCGGTGTGGCCGGCTGGCGACGACGCCGTCCACTCCTGGCGCCTCGTCCAGGCCCTCGCGGTCTACAAGCCGGAGCTGTACGGCGAGTGGATCCCGGGCAACCTGGAGGCGCTCGGCGAGGACGAGCAGCGGGAGGCCCGCACGTCCGCCTCCACGATGCTCGCCGCGGCGCTGAAGTCCCACGGCGTGGTGACGAGGCAGATCAACCGGCGCGGCCAGGGAGGGGGTGGCAAGGGCGTCCGCTGGGACGATTTGCCGGGGGGCTGAGCACCCCCCGAAACCCGAAACATCGCAGGTCACCCCCGATACCAGGGTCGAAACCGGTTTCGCCTCTATGGGATCGTCACAGGTCTCCAAATGACGGGCGCCCCACCTCCAGACCGGGGATGGGGCGCCCTGCGTGTGGTGCACGCACCCGCGAACCTACGGCACGCGGCCCTCGCCCAGCGGCAGATCCACGACCATCACATCGAAGTGCGGCGAGTCGGGGAACGGCTGGGCCTTGCCCGCCTTCCGCCACCCCCACCGGGCGTAAGCGCGCTGCGCGGAGTCGTTGTCCTCCCGCACCAGCAGCGTCGCCCGTTCCTCGGAGCGGCCGCCCAGCAGCGCGTCGTGCAGCGCGTGCGCTACCCCTCTGCCCTGCCACTCCGGGACGACCATCAGCTCGTTGAACGCGAACGTCCTCGACCCGGTCTCGGTGGTGAACCCGTCCGGTACCGGCGTGGTCAGCCCGTCCCACCAGCGCGCGTTCACCGGGAGCGCGTACCCGAACGCCTGCCCCACCGGGTGCCCGTCGATGTAGGCGATAACGATCTCGAAGCCCGGGGCCTTGGCGTAGCCGGGGAAGCGCTCGGCGAACCGCTCAGCGGAGTAGAACGGCTGGTCGATCACGTCCTGGTGGGAGGCGACATAGACCGGCACGATCACGCTGTCGAGGATCTTCTCGGCATCGTCAGGGTCGTGGCGGGTGAAGGTGGGATCCGCGGTCATCGGTCTCCTGTCGCTGCGAGTAGTTCACGTGCCTGCCGGATCGAAGGCCGGCCTGCCTGGGCTGGCGCCGCGAGACGCAAGGACGTCAGAGCGCTGCCCTGCAGGAGCCCATCGCCGCGCTGCTCGGCCGGCAGGCTCTGCAGGACCCGCGCCATGTGGTCGGCGCCCTCGTCGACGTCCCCAGCACGGATCAGCGCGCCGGCCCGGTGCATCTCGACCTGGCCGCGCGCCTGCCAGTTCCGCTGAGGGAAGAGGTCGAGGGCGGCGTCTTGGGCGGCCATCGCGGGTCCAACGTTCCCGGCGCAGGTGTGGACGAGGCTGGTGACGTACAGCAGGCGGCCGTAGTTCCATCCCCATTGGCTGCCCCGCTCCGTCCGCACATCCTCAGGCAGGCCCTCGAACACGTCTCCCAGGTCGTTGAGCGCGTCTGCGGCCTCATCGTGGCGGCCGAGCTCGGCGAGGGCCTGGGCCTTGGCGGCGTGCCCGGAGGCGACGCCGGCGCAGGGGGTGCCCTTCCCGACTTCGATCGCTTCCTCGGCCGCTTCGACGACCGAGAGGCGGGGCGTGGGGGCGTAGAGGGAGAAGACGGCGGCGCGGCCGCGGACGAGGGCGGCGGCCGTGTGGTCTCCGGTCTGGTCGGCGGCGCGGGCGGCGGTGCGCCACCAGCGGCGCGCGGCGCGGCCCTCGCCGAGGTTGGTCAGGTTGATGGCCATGAGCGCGGCCATCTGCGCGGCGACGTGGATCAGGCGCGTCCGGGCGGTGCCGCTCCCGGCGGGGACCAGGCGTGTGAGTTCGGCGAAGTCCGCCGCCAGTTCCTCCTGCAGGGCCGCGGCGGGAGCCCAGCCGACCTCTCGGGCGTAATCGTAGGCGACGCGCTCCCATGTGTCGGCGTCGCGGTCGCTGGCGTCGGCGGCGACCGCGGCCTCGAAAGCATCCCGCAGGGGTGCTGCATCGCGGGCGAGAGAGCCGGCGGCGGTGGCGGAGGCTACGAGGCCGAGGAGTGTGCGGCGGTCCACGTCCTCATTGTCATGGCCGTCGTCAAGTCGCCCAAACAGCTCGACTTCCCCGATGTCGAACGCCATCGCGTAGGCGGCGGCCCACTCCCGGGGGAAGTGCTCGCCCCTCTCGTACTTGCGGATCTGGCGGGCGAGCGACTCCACCTGTGTGCGGTTCGGGCGCAGGTCACGGGCGCTGTATAAGGCGCGTGCCATCCGTGGCTTGGACCATCTGCGGGCTTCGCGCTCGGCGCTCAGGCGCGCCGCCCAGCGCGGGAGTTCGTCGTCGGTCATGCGTGCACCATCCGCCGGGACCGGGCAGGCGGACTCTCCGAACAGTCCGCCTTCTGACCGCCAGTATCCGCCTCCCGCGTCACAGACGTAGGGCTTTCACTGGCCGTAACCCAATCACCACGAGTGAGGGAGCGCATGGTGCACGCCCCTGACGTACCAGCCGAAGAGGCCCGGCTGGAGGCCAAGGCCCGGCTGGAGGCCGAGTTTCCGGGATGGAGCTTCACCTACATCGACCGCGGCCGATGGTGGCAGTGGTGGGCGATCCGCGGCCCACTCAACGGCGAAACGCTCGGGGCCTCCGGCCTCAGCGACACCAACCCCGAGGGAATCGCGCACCAGATCCGGGAGGTGACCCGTGGCCAGTAGGTGGGGACCGGCGGACACGGCCATGGACGACCCCGCCCCGATCCGCGCGCTGGAGGCCCGCCGCATCCAGGCCAGCTACGGAGCCACCAGCGTGTGGTTCGGCCGCTTCACGCGGCGCTGGTGGGCCCTGCTGCCCGAGGCCCGGCTCGTCGAGGCATCGACCCCGGACCAGCTCGGCAGAGCCATCACGGCGACGAGGGGGCATCGTGGCTGACCGCGACGAGCAGGACCTCATCGACCTCAGCGAGGACTATCCGGACTGGGTGTTCCAGCACATGCCCGAGGCGTCCCCGGCCTGGGAGGCGCGGCGGGAGACCTCCACTCTCCCCGCCACCGGCGGGCACATGTGGATCGGCGCCGCCACCGCCCGCGACCTGATGGGCCTCCTCGACGCGGCACTCACGGCCGAGGCCCGGATTGCTACGGGGCCCGCCGCACGCACTCACCTGGAGGCGCTGCGGCTGCGGGCGGCCGGGGCAGGGTGGCGCGCGGATCTGGACTGGAGGGTCCTGATGCTGATCGCGCCCGGCACCACCGGGACCGTGGTCGTGACCTGCGGCCCCCGCGTCGACGACGACGACAAGTTCTGGTTCTTCGACGGCGCGGGCCTGCCAATCGTCGAGGCCGACAACGTCGTGGACGCCCTGGTCGTCCTCGGCGGACGGGCGGTAACCCGTGGCGAGTAGGCGCAACCGCTACGACCTCGACCGGCCGGGCCTACCCGAAGCGCTCGCCGCGTACAACGCTTTCCTCGACGAGGTCGTCACCGAGTCCGAGCACGGGAAGCGCGGGGAGAACGTCGACTTCATCGCGGCGTGCGGCGACATCATCGAGCGCGCGGCAGCACGCGCCCGCGAGCGGGACGCCACCGGACCCCGGACGGCTCCATGACCCCGTTCGGACCGGTGGGCTTGCTGTGCGACGAGCTGCGGCTGCGCGTCCCGGGACTGGAGACGGTCCTCCGCTGCGATGAGGGGCGGGTGTCGAGCTACCTGAAGGTCGCAAGACCCGGCATCGAGCCCCGGGTGATCGTCTGGGACCGGCGGCGCGGCGTCTACCAGTGGAAGACCGGTCCCGATGCCGGCGGGCAGCTCGGCGCCGACGTCGACCAGGCGGCGGTGGCGGTGGCGGTCGCGCTGGGCCTGTCGATCCTGTAAAGCCCCGCGCCCCCAGGCTTGCGTTCGCCCGGGGGCGCGGCGGGGCGGCGCGTTCAGTGCGCGGGCTGAACGCGCCGCCCCTTCCAGATGTGCCGGCCGCGAGCCGCTGCGTTGTCCCCCGTCACCGATTCGCGGTCGGCACGCCCCGCACTTCCAGAGCTTGCGCGTAGCGCCGGGGCCGCAGGCGTGAACCGGACATGAGCGTCACGCGTCACAGGACCGCCACCCCGCCGAGCACACCCACCTCCTCCAGACAGGACCCCCATGCACGGCGCCCCCAACCCGTACGGCCCACCTCCGCCTCCCCCGCCGCCCGGCGGGCCGCCCCATGTAAGGCAGGAACGAAAGCAAGGCCGGATCGTCGCCGCCGTTGCGGCCGGCACGTTAATCGTGCTCATCACCGTCCTTGCCGTCATCACCTCCGCGAAGGACGAGGGACCCACGGCCAAGGCCAGCCCGCGCGCGAAGCCGTCCCCCACTCGGAGCCTGGAGGCCTGGCAGCACGTGCCGACCGCCCAGCGACGCGCATTCGTGGCCTACCTTCACCAGCTCGATCCTGGCCTCACCCCGACTTCACCCGGTGCGAAGGCCCGGCCGCTCCGCCGCGCCGTGAGCGTGTGCTGGGACATCTACGGCGGGAAGCCGGCCGCGACCGTGCTGAAGAACACCGCCTACCGCTACAACGGCGGGCAGGCGAGCGTGCCGGACCGGTCGGCGAAGGCGCGGCGGATTCTCGCGGCGGCGAGGCGGTGGATCTGCTCGGCGAAGGAGCTCCGCGCGGTCTACGACGCGCGACACCCCTGACCAGGCAGCCCGGGTGTGAGTTCTGCCCGGGCTCAAAATGTCGGTCCGGGTCATACCCTGGAAAGAGGCACGAGGCGAGGAACGGGATCGCCCCGGCCGACTATTTTGGGGGATATTCATGGCTTGGACGATTGATCCACACACGTGGCGTTTCGATGCAGGCGTGCATGACGGAAAAGACGACCGCGGCTACACCTGGGAAGAGTTTTCCGCTAAGAAGCGGCCGCCCTGCCCAGCATGCGAGACGCCGGTGCATGTGGATGCTCAGCAATTCTGGCCGTCCGGCTCGGGCGAGCCCTTGTTCATCCCGGGCCTTCATTCGTGCCCGAACGGATGCCAGCGCCCCTAATTGACGGTTGTTGACGACGAACGCCCCTGCCCTCCATAAGACCGGAAGGCAGGGGCGTTCGCGCGGGGCGGCTCGGGGAGGACCGCCCCACGATCAGGGGGTACGCGCGGGGACCTCCCCGCCCACGGCCCGCGTCGCCGGGCTCACGTTCTGCCTCAGCAGCAGCGCCAGGACGATGCTCGCCACCGCGACCGTGTTGCTGATCTGGTCGGCGGTGAAGTGCCAGTTGAACGCCGCGAGCGCCGCCATGATCGTGGCCAGCGCGCCGGTGATGCCGGACACCACGATGGGCCGGGTGGTGATCGCGGCGACGGCGGCCGTGAGCGCGGTCGTGATGACCGTGACCGCCTCGACCTGCCCCTGCGAGAGGGGCAGCCCGTACGACACGAGCAGCGCCACGACCGCGTTCACCGCGTAGGCGATGACGGCGGGCTCCGCCCGGAAGCCGAAAACCTTCATGCTTTCCTCCTCAGGTCACCGGGGCAGACCATGCGGTCGCCCACGTCTTGGGGCCGACCACGCCGTCAACCGTGAGGCCCTTCTCCTTCTGGAAGGCCCGGCACACGCTCTCGCTGTCGGGCCCGTACGCGCCGTCGACCGCGATGCCCCAGCCGCGCGCGTGCATCTGCCGCTGCCACACGGTCACGTCGCTGCCCGACATCATCGGCGGCTGCGTCAGGTACCGGCCCGGCCACTTCGGTGCGCCGCCCGCGGGCTTGGCCGGCGGCTTCGGCTTCGACGGCGCGGCGGCACCCGAGTAGGCGGGGCGGCCGTACCCGTAGATCCGCTCCGACCAGCGGCTGACCGACTTCTTGTAGACGCCGTCGCCGTTGTAGTACCGGCCGGACAGGCTGCCGCTGGTATTGCCGCCGATCGTGGTGAAGCTGGACGCCGAGACGGCGATCACCAGCTCGACGTGCGTCTCGCCGCGTGGACCGTAGAACACCCAGTCCCCGACGTGCGGGGTGCTGGACCATCGGCCGTGCGACTTGAACCAGGCGACGGCCGTGGCGCACCCGGCGGTCTTCGGGTAGTCCTGGTTGGCCCGCCCGCCTGCCTGGTCGGCGACCCAGGACATGAAGCTCGCGCACCACGGGTAGCCGTAGCCGCCGGCCGGGTAGCCACCAATCTTCCCCAGCCACCGGTTGAACACCGTGTCGTTGGTGCCCTTCTCCCGGTACCCGATCTTGTCCTCGGCCGTCTCGATCGCGGCGGCAGCGGAGTAGGTCATACTTCACATCCCAGGTCTCGCCGTAGCTGGTGAATGTCGCGCTGAACCGCCCGGCCTCGGTCCGTCGTCGCGGGCTGCCCCGGCTGGTCGAGCCGGGTCAGCAGCGAACACCAGCGCCGGTCGTCCTCGCGCCGTTCGTGGTCCTGTCGCTGATCCGACTGCCGCTGGACGTGGCCCGTGTAGAGGATGCATGCACCCGCCACCAGCAGTGCCGAGACGGTCACGATCGCCACCGACCACCACGCCCGGAACGCGCCCGTGCGCGTCAGCACCCGCTCGCGCATCACGTCAGCCGCCCTGTGGCATCGAGGAAGATGATGACGGCGGCGGCGCCGGAGACGGCGGCGGCAGAGACGGTTGCGATGGCGGCTCGATACCGCCGGGCCAGTGACGCGCCAGGAAGATCACACTCGCGATCCACGGGCACGCCAGCAGCGCCATGTACAGGATCAGCAGCTCGACGCTTGGCTTGTCCTTCAGTGCCTCCCACGCGAACGCGCCACTGGGCAGAACCAGCAGCAGCACGTCCCGCAGCACCGTCACCCACGCTGGGCCACGCCACACCCGATCACGTCCTCTCCAGTTGAAACGATCACTGCGCCGTCGCCCACTTCCGTACGATCAGCGCGCCGTAGGCGTCGACCGTGATCGTGTTGCCGCTCCTCCAGGCCGTGGAGTGCGCGTCAACCATCAGGTTGATCACCATGCGGTGACCGGCCGGCCAGTCCGCCGGCACCGTGTAGGCCCGCGTCAGGGTGAGCGGCATGTGGTGGCGTTGGGGGTCGACGTTGTCGCCGGTGGGGGTGCCGATGGTCGTCCACGGCCAGGCGTGGGGCCAGGCGATGCCGTCGTCGACGTCGTACCACTGCAGTCGCGACCCGATGCCGACGTTGTAGGCCAGGTCGTTCGTCACCCTGCCCTCGGCCGTGACGTCCAGGACGTCGCCGGCCGCGACGGGCACAACAACCCGCATCGTCCGGACCGGGGTGTCTGGCGATAGGTCCACCGGGATCGTGGAGGCGACCACGGCGTCGTCGGCGTACAGCGCGACGGGCCGCTGGTCCGCCGTCGTGCCGACGACCGTGGCAGGCAGGAGCGGCGCCGCGGCGGCCGAGCCCCCCAGGACCAGGACGGCGCCCGCGGACGCGGCGAGCAGGGTCTTCATGCGGAGCATCAGGCCACCTCGTACATGCCGAAGACGTAGATGATGTCGCCGGTCGCCCAGGTGAACGGGCCGGCATTGTCGGCGTTGAGGATCCGGACGTTGCTTCCGGAGACGCCGAAGTACTGGAGGTTGACGTAGCCCAGGTCGGACACCTGGCAGTGCCCGGGGTAGTAGACGCCCGCTGAGGAGTCGAAGTACTGGGCGTGGATCCGGTGGTCGATGACCGTGGACGGCGTCCCGGGGGTGGTCGGCAGCGACAGCCGGTACCCGCCCGACCCGTAGCCGGACGTCGAGCCGGTGGTGAGGCGCGCGTAGACCTGGACTGACTTCCCGTACTGCTTGTAGCGGCCGACGACGGCGCCGTTCCCCAGGCTCGGGTTGCTGGTGACCGCGGTCCACTGCGGCGTGTAGGACTGCGCGTCGCCCAGGTACGCGGCCACGACCCAAGCGGCGCCGGTGTAGACGGTGAGGGCGTCGACGTCGCGGAGGTAGGCGCACATGCCTTCCTCCGGGGAGGTGATCGCGGCGTTCCGCGCGGCCGCCGACGCGAACGACATCACCGACTGCTTCATCAGGTAGTTGTCGACGTCGGCGGAGCCGAGCACCTCACCTACCTGGAAGTCCTTGAATCCAGAGCCCATTCGTTCCTCCTCAGTAGGCCAGTCGGTTGGCGTCGAGCTGACCGAGCAGCGGGTCGTCGAGCACGAGGAACCCGCCGTAGCGGGTCGCGGACTGGAGCGCCCATTTCGTCGTCCACTCCTCGCCGCCGAACTCGTGCGTGATCCCGCGGATGAAGCAGTCCATTTCGATGGGGTCGCCGCCGCCGGGCGGCCGGCGGATGATGGTGATCCGGTCGCCGATCTGTCGGCCGAGGGCCTGCGGCCACAGCTCCGCGGGCTGCGTCGCGGGCTCGATGGTCAGTTCGGTGAACCGCAGTTCCGGCTCGGACGAGACGCTGACGAGCCAGTCGGCGTAGGCCTTGGCGTCGGCGTCGGTCAGCAGGATCGGCGCCGAGGGTGGTGTGAACGTCCGCCGGTAGAACAGCGCCTGGCTGGTGGTGTCGTCGGCGACCTGCTCGACGGGCTCGTCTGGCGGGTCGCCCTCGGGCACGGTCCGGGCCGCGCGGGTGACGCGGACCTCGTTGTAGAACGTCGCGTCATCGGTGCTGACCGCGACGTCCTTGTAGGGCAGCTCGTCGCCGTCGTCCCCGAACACCGCCTGGGAGGTGTTCGACCGGGCGTCGGTCAGCAGCCCGTTCCGGGCACGGAACCGCACCCGGCCGCCGCCGTCCACGTACAGCTCGCCGATCTCGGTATCGGCGACGGCCTGGAGCTCGGCGAGTATCTCGCCTTCCAGGGTGGTCTCCTGGACGAACGTGTCGCCGTCGTCGACGAGGCGGTCCTCAGCGCCCCACCCGGCCGAGTCGAGGATCCGGTTGATGCGGGCGCCGGTGGTCTCGCCGTCGCCGACCGCTTCGACGGTGGCGCGGGAGATGCCCGTCAGGACCTTCATGCCGTCGGTGGCGGTCAGGGTGGTGATGGCCTGCCCGGGGTCCTGGTAGGCGACCAGCCACTCGTTTGCGGTCCCCTGGAACAGCTCGTAGGTGACGTTCGCCCACGTCGCGCGGACCCGGACGGCGCGCATTGCCGTGACGCGGCTCGTGCCGTTCAGCGGGTCGACGTAGGGCCCGTTCAGGTTCGAGGGGTCGAGGGCGCGGTCGTCGTTCGCCAGCGGCACGCTGAGCGTGCCGGGCTCGTACTGCACGATCGGGGAGTCGATCCGCTGCGACCCGCGCGACACCGTGCCCGTGCCCTCGGTGGCGCGGTCGGCAAGCTCGGTCCAGGTCGGTTCCAGGTCCGAGCCGTCGCCGAGCGTCCCGACGTCGAGCTTGCCGCGGGTCGGGTCGTCCAGCGTCAGCAGCGTCGACGTGGACGCACCAGCGGAGAACGCGGCCTGGATCGACAGGGCGGGGAACAGCGCCTCTCCGGACGCCTCCGTGGACGCCGTCACGGGCAGCGCCTCGCCGGCGGTGGTGACGCGGCCGAGGACGTGCAGCTGAGTCGTGGTGACCGGGCGGGCCGTGCCGCTGCCGGCGGCCTGGCCGACGGTCGTGCTCTTGGAGGCGGTGACCGGCCGCGCCGTCCCCGTGCTGGTGACCCGCCCGGGGTTGACGGTGGTCACGGTCGCGGCGGGCCGCAGCGACACCGTCCACACCAGCACGTTCGCGCTCGCGAAGGTGTTCGTCGACGTCCAGTTCGGCGGGGTGACCGTGGCGCCGGCGGCGCGAGATGTGGCCAGCCCGTCATCGGCGATCGCGCCGACCGTCCCACCCGTCCCCGTGGCGAGCGTGGTCGAGTCCGCGCGCTCGGTGTACCCGGACGGCGGGGTCCACCCGGTCGTGCCGGTGGTGGCGCGCTCAGAGATCGCCGTGACGATCCCGCAGTCTGCGAACCCGAGCGTCACCGCGGGGCAGGCGTGCGAGGACACGGCCGAGGCCTCGTCGCGCACAGACCAGGTGTCGATCGGGGACGTCGCGTGCGCGCCGCGGATGACGACCCACTCCGCGCTCTGCCGGTTCGCGGCGGTCCCGGTCAGGGTGATCGTCCCGGACTCCGACCCGGTGAGGATCTTCGTGTAGAACCCGACCTGCATCGACCCGGAGTCGCCGACCTGGAGGGACACCTGCGCCGCGCCGACCGGGCTGACGTCGGGGGTCGAGGTGTTCTGCATCGTCCACCACAGGAGGAACACGTCCCCGGCCGCGACTCCCGCGGGCCAGGACGTGCCGGACAGCGACGCGGCGTTCGCCCCGTCGCTGCCTGCGCCGACGATGCTGAAGGTCATCAGGCGGCCCGGTAGAACCCGCCGGACGGGAACGCGATGTTCAGGGTGGTGCCGTCCGTCGTCACGCTGATGTCGTGCGCCGTCAGCGGGATCAGGTCCGCGTCGGTGCCGCCCGTTGTGTCCGGGTCGTAGCAGATGAGCAGCTTGCTCAAGGTGTTGTTGGCCGCGCCGCCGGCCGTCGCCCACGACAGGTCGTCGGCGTCGACGTCGACTCGGTCGTTGGTGTCGTCCACCGCCGCCGTCACGCCGGTCAGGGTCTTGCGGGTGTAGTTGGTGAACGTCGCCTCGTCGTTGCTCGCCGCGAGCAGCGTCTGCAGATTGTCGTAGTCCTTCAGGACGCTGTCGGCCTCCAGCCCCGTGGACTTCAGCAGGACCGCGATGAGGGCGTCGTTCGCGGCCGGGAGGCTCGCGTAGTAGGCCAGCTTGCCCTTGACGATGTTGAACTCGAAGTCGGCCATCAGGGTCGCCCTCCAGCCGTGGCGAGCTTCCCGCCGCGGCGCTTGTACTCGATCAGGCACTCGTTGATCTCGCGGCCGATGGCGCCCTTGTCGACGGTCGGCGGGACCTTCACGGTCACATCGATGTGCTGGTGGACCACGACGACCTTGGACCCGGCGCGGTGCACCGTCCCGGCCGAGTTCGGGATCATCACCTCTGCCGTCTCCTCGCCCACCAGGTAGGGCGCCCCGAACGACACGCGGCCGCCTCGGGCCCGGCGGCGGCTCGGGTTGCCGAGCATCCCGAGCTGCTCGGCCATCACGCGCTGACGGGTCGTGCCGCGCATCGCGGCTTTGGCGGCCTGGCCGACCGCGCCGCCGGTGTAGAAGCGGGCGTTGTTCGGCCACCGCCATTGGTAGCCGCGGCTGGAGGCGACCTCCTGGACGTGGGAGCCGGTGAACGGCGCCTGGATGATGTAGCCGGGCTTGTCACTGGCGATGACGACGTGGTCCATGTGCGGGAACCCGAGCGCGCCGGGCCGCCGCGAGGTCGCGTGGGAGTTGGGGAACTGGGAGTAGGTGGTGCCGCCGATCGCGGTCTTGCCGCCCTTCCACCAGGCGTACTCGGTGAGGCCCGAGCAGTCGAACCCGTAGGTCCCGGCGCCGCGGCCGATGCCGTAGGACGGGCCGGACGCCCCGCCGCCACCCCACGAGTACGGGTAGCCGATCATGCTCCTGGCGGCGGCGACGACGCCGTTCGCGCCGCCGAACATCTTCGCCAGCGTCTGGGCGATCTTCAGGTACATCTTCAGCATGCCGACCGAGATCGGCGCGAAGTCCTGGCGGAGCGCGCCCACGCTCGGCGTGGACACCGTGAGGCCAACGCCCCGGGAGACCTGGCCGCCGCCGGAGAAGCCTTTCAGCAGGCCCTTGCGGGCCGCTGCGCGGAGCCGGAGCATCGCGTCGTGGCCGCCCGCGGCGTCGACCTCCTCCGGCGTCCAGACGTGCTCGTCAACGCGCAGCAGGGCGGGCTGGGAGTCGTAGGCGCGGGTGGCGCCTTCCCACATGGCCGGGACCGGGCCGCCCTTGGACAGGCCGGGGATGCGGCGGGACGGGTCGTGCGCGGTCCACTTCCCGACCGCATTGACCCTGACGTTCACGTTCCGCTTGGAGGTGATCTTGCCGAGCTCGTCGTTGACGTCCTTGCGGAACTTCTCCATCGCCTTCGCGGCGCCCTTGAGCTTTCCGCCCAGGCCGGGCACCCACCCGAAGGCCTTCGCTGCGCCCTTCACGACGTTCGTCGCGAAGGCCAGGAACATCCGGGTCATGGTGGTCGTGCTGCGGACCACCGCGTCCTTGATCTTGTCGATCGCGGGCTTGGCCTTGCCGTAGTACTCCAGCCACGCCTTCCAGCCCTTTTTGATCGACTGCCAGCCGATCTCCAGGACCTTCCACAGCAGCTTGAACGACTTGATCGAGTAGACGATCCAGGTCCCTACGATCTTCAGTGCGATCTTGAATTCGACCGACCACAGCTTGAGGAAGAATTTCGCGACGAATTCGTAGATCTTCTTGAAGACCTTGAGGATCTTCTCCCAGGGCACGTCGCTTTTCGAGATCTCGTTGTAGATGCGGCGGAGCTGGGAGAACAGCTCCTTCAGGATCGTCTTGTAGAACTTGACGATCACCGGGGCGATCTTCTTGCCGAACCAGTCGCCCAGGTCCCGCAGGGCCGGAATCAGCTTCGTCCGCGCCCAGTCCGCGACCTTCCGCAGCTCCTGGCCGAACTTCTGCCAGTCGTTCGCGGCCTTGCCGGTCCTGGGAAGGCTGAACCCCTTCTTGATCTGTGCGCCGAACTTCGACACCGCGTCCAGGGCTCGCCCGGCGACCTGGGTCACCTGCGTCTCGACGGTCCGCTTGAACCCCGTCAGCCGCGCCTTGAACGTGCCGTGCAGCGCCTTGCCCGCGTTGTCGGTCGCGCCGGCGAACTTCCCCATCTTCCGCGTCGCCTCGGACGGGTCGATCTTCAGCAGGGCCTTGCCCATGTCCTCGCTCTGGGTGCCGAGGATCTGCTGAGCCAGCGCGTACCGCTTGGTGGGGTCCTCGACGGCGCGGAGCTTGTCGGTGATCTGGTCGAGCGCACGGGTCGCGGCCGGGCCGCCCTTCCCGAACGCGGCCGCCATCTCACGCGCGTTCAGGCCGAGCTTGGTCAGCGCGGGCGCGGCCGACATGTCCTGGACGCGGATGTTGAGCTCTTTCATCGCGTCGGCGACGACGTCGGCGTCCCGGGCGCCGCCCTGCAGCCCCTGCTGGATGATCCCCATCGCCTGCGCGCCGTTCAGGCCCAGGTCCCGGAACTGCGTCGAGTACTCGTTAAAGGTGTCCAACAAGTCCTCGGCCTTGTTGGCGCCCATCTGTGCGCCGCGCGTCAGGATGTCGAAGGCCTCTTTGGAGTTCTTGGCCAGGCCCGTCTTCATCATCTGACCGACGGCGACCGTGACCGGCGCGACGTCCTCGCCCATCACCGCGGCCAGGTCCATCGCCCGCTTGCTGGTGGCCTGCAGGTCCGCGCTGGAGGCGGTCCGCATGCCGTCCATGTTCTGGATGACCTTGGTGATGGCCTCGCGGACCTCGTCCATGTTCTCGCCGTAGGCCTTGGAGTACAGGCGCCCGGCGACCCCGCCGATCCGCTGCGACTCCTTGGCCGTGACGCCGAGCTGCGCCCGGAGCTTCGCGCCGGCCTCCTGGGCGTCCAGGCCCTTGGCGATCGCGGGCCCGATGAGCGCCGCGGCGCCGGCGACGGCGCCGAGGATGGGGCCGAGCTTCCCGGCGACCGCGCCGAGCTTGCCCATCTTCCCCGAGCCCTGCTCCATGCCATCGTTCATGTCCTCGATGGCCTCGCCGGTCTCGCGGGTGGTGCGCTGCACGCCCCGGTCCCGGGCGACGAAATCGAACTGGATCCGCCGGGTCTCAGTACTCGCCACGGTCCGCCTCCTCTCGCTCCTCGCGCCTGCGCTGGTCGATGAACTGGACGAGCCCCGTGAACTCGGGCGGGGTCAGGTCCCAGACGGTGATCAGGGTGAGGCCGAACCACCGCCAGAGGCCGTCGGCGTAAGCGATGACCTGGGCTCGGACGCCTCCCCGCTCTCGGGGCCAGATGCCGGAGCGTCCGGCGCCGTCGCCTCGTGGGGGTGGGAGGGCGGAGTCGGGTCGGGGTCTTTTCCCGCGCCGTCCTCCGAGGCCTCGCCGGGCTCGTCGTCGGCGTCCAGGTCGCCGTCCGCCACGTCGAGCTTGAAGTCGGTGGGGTCGATGTCGATGTCCTCGAAGGGCACCTTGACCCCTTCACGGCGATGCAGCATGTCGACCATCGCCAGGACCGCATCAATGGCCGCGCTGGTGATGCCGGTGTCCAGCGCGTCGTCCAGGCCGCCGGCGAACTGGTCGACGCTGATCCCGGCGATCTTCTCCATGCGCTGGAACTCGCGGAGGGTGGGCGTCTCGAACTCCCACTTGTGCGCGGCCCCTTCGCACTGGGGGACCAGGCATTTCTGAATCGTGATGATCATGAGCCGCCGCCTAGTTCGTCCATCGTTTCCTTGATCACCTTCGCGACGTCGGCCTGCACCGCAGGGATGTGCGGGCGGATCGTCACGAAGAAGTAGGGGCGCGGCCGCTGCTGCTTCCACTGGTCGCGGCCCCACATCGGGGACCGCCACCGCGGCATGGTCCCCTCCAGGTACTTCGGCAGGTTCTTGTCCCCGTCCGGGAAGTGGCGGGGGTCGATCCGCAGGCGGACGCCCGCGTACTTTCCGCTGAGGCTGGCCTTGACCTGGACACCGCGCGCGGTGGCGTCCCGCAGGCGCCGCGGCCGCTCGCTCCTGGCTTTTCTGGAGCGCAGGTCGTCCGTCCCGCCCGGCGTCGCCCGGACCGCCCGCTGGATCTCCGGGCGGATCGGCTCGACCTTGCGCCGCATCCGCTTCAGGGCCTCCTTCTGGAGGTCCTTGCGGCCGGCCGCCTTCAGGTCGCTGCCGAGGCGGTTCAGGTCGTTGGAGGAGACGGAGACGTGCATCAGAGCGTCGTGTCCGTGGAGATGTAGCGGAACTGGTAGGCCGGGTCGACGCCGTTGTCGTAGACCTCGAAGTCCACGCTCGCCTTGACCAGGCCGGGCCCGTCCACGCTCGGGCCGGACTCCTTCAGCTTGATCGCCGGGGCCAGGAACGACAGGTGGAACGGCTGCCCCGTGTCGGCCTCGCCGAACTCCAGCACCAGCTCCAGCGCCAGCGCGTCGTAGGCCTTGTAGACGTCGTACAGCTCCGCCTTCGCGAACTCCGCGTCGAGGCTGCCGGTGACGGTGGGGTAGTCGTTTTCCAGCTGCTCGGCCTTCAGTCCGCCGTTCCCGACGCCGTACCTGTCAACGGCCATCGGCGACTCGCCCTTGAGCTGGATCTGGTTGACGACTGCCGCCACGGCGACGCCGCCGGTGATGCTCGTCTTCCCGGACGCGGTCGCCGGGGTGCCGCCGAGCTTCAGCGTGGCGTGGCTGAAGTTGTACAGCTCCACGCCGGAGGCGTAGGAGGCGGACGCCAGGCCCGTGGTGGTGTCCTCGTCCCGGCCGTCGAGCGTCACCGACAGCTTGAGGTGGTCGCCGTCCTGGAGCGTCAGCTCCCACTGCGTGATCTTGCAGCCGGTGTAGGCGAACGGGCGCACGGTCCCCGTGCCGGGCTCGGGCCGGCCGACCTGGATGGTCAGGCTCTTGCCGTACATGTCGCCGGGGGTGTGGATCTGCTCGTACGCGGAGGTCGCCCCGATCGCCGCCGGCGTCGCCGACGAGCCGATCATGTGCTTGAGCAGCAGGCCCAGGCCCTTGTTCGGGACCTTGATGTCGATCTTGCCGTTCACGTCCTTGCGGCTGACCGACACGCGGGAGGCGCGCTTGAACTTGCGGCCCGCCCGGAGGCCTTCGCCCTCCAGCCAGGTGGGCATGAACTTGAGGTCTTCGTTGTCGAACTCCAGGAAACGCGTGACGGTGACGCCGGTCCCGAACACCGACTCCGCCGCGATCCCCAGCTGGGCGTCCAGGCCCGAACGGGTCCCCATCAGTCCTCACCCTTCTTGGTCTTGACGGGAGCGTCGGCGACGTCCTCCCAGAGCTCGGCCGGCCAGACCGGCGCCGGGTCGTCCTCGGTCCCCGCGCACAGGGCGTCGGGGATGTCGATGACGTCGCCGGAGCGGACGTTGCCGACGTACTGGCCTCGGACGTTGACCTCGTGACCGAGGTCGACCCGCTCGCCGGCCTCGTCGCGGCCCGGGTTCGCCGGGCCGATGAACCTCTTGCGCATCGACTCCTCCTCAGGTGATCCGGGACCGGACCGGGATGTTGATCGTGAACACCAGGACCGCGGCCAGGCCCTGGGAGTTGGTGGGGTAGCGCAGCGCCACGTCCGCCACGGCGGCCGCGCCGCCGGTGGTGAATCCGCCCAGGCCCGGGTCGGCGCGCAGCGCGTCCTCGATCGCCTTCAGCAGCGCCGTAGCCGCCGTCCGCCGGGGCCGCATCGACGTCTCCGCGTTGCCCGTCGACGACCCGACCGCGCACACCACGTCGATGGACTCGTCGCGCACCATCGCGCCCAGGCCCTTCCACGCCTGGGTGGAGCGGGCCGCGTCCTCCTCCTCGTCGACCGGGCCGTCCCCGCCGACCACCGCCCACTCCCCCGTGGGGAAGGACACCTGCGGGCCGTCGGCGACGAGCGTCCCCGCGGGGAGCGCGCCTTCGAACAGGGCGACGAGGCGGTCGATCGCGTCGGGAATCTGCGTGCTCATGCGAACCCCGCCCACTCGCCGATCTCCACGCCGAGCAGCTCCTGCGCACGGCGCGGCACGCTGTAGGCGTATCGGGGGTCGTAGTCGTCGGAGGCCTGCGAGAACGGGCCCTGCGCTGCCGGGCGCTGCGTCTCCCACATGTGCTGGACGATGATCCGCGCGGCGAGCTGATATCGGGCGGGGACCTCGGCGACGCTCGCGGCGCGGCCGGCGACGTAGACGACCTCGACCGTCTGCGTCCCGGACGAGAAGTTCATCCGCGCAGAGCCCGACACCCGGGTCAGCACGCCGGACTCCGACACCGCGACACCGGCCGCGTCCAGCACCGACCCGCCCACGGTCACCGACGTGACCGACGCGACCGGGAGCGCGGACAGCAGCAGCGCCGACCGGCCGCCGTCGAACCGCTCGGTGACCGGCCGCTGGATCACCGCGCCGACGTAGCGCTCGACAACCTCGGTCGCCGCGCTGACGTACAGGGCCAGCTCGGCGTCCGAGTCGGTGTTGTCGGGGTCGATGTTGAGCTGTTCCTTGGCGGCGGCCAGGTCGATGATGTCGGTCGCGGCCATCGGCTACCCTCCCCCGGCCGGCGGTGTCCTGCGGGGGCGGCCCGGGCCGCGCTTGGCCGCCGCCGCGGGGGCGGCCTCGGCCGGGCGCTTGTGGCCGCGCGCGTCGAGCTGCGCGTCGACCTGCGCGACACGGTCGGTCAGACCGCGCCGCGCGTAGCCCTCACGCTCACGCAGCAGCGCGAGCACCTCGGCCTCGGCCGCGGTCGCCACCTCGACGACGTCGGGCGCGCCGGTCCGCGTGCTGTAGACCACCTGCTGTTCCGGCACGCCCTCCCCCTTCTCAGCGCTTGGTCTTGGGCGTGCGGTCGGCCGCGTTCTCCTGGCCCGCCCGGTCGGCCGGGACCGAGGAGCCGCCCTCGCGCGCGGCCTCCTCGGTCTTGTCGCGCACGAACTTGGTCAGCCCCTCCTCGGCCTCGGCCTGGGTGGTGCCGGAGTAGGCCTCGGCGCGCTTGGCCGCGGCGAGGTTCTCCGCGCCGGCCTGCGGGCCGGGGGTGGCCAGCGGCGCGCCGTGCACGGTGCTGCCGGCCGCGGCCCGGTCGGCGGCGGCGCGGCGGTTGTCCTCCAGCTGCCGGGCGGCCTGGGGGGTGCCGTCGGGGTTGACGTAGCCCTCGTCGCCGGGGCGCGGCCAGTCGCCGTCGCCCTGCTGCCGCTTCGCCTCGTTGGGGGAACTGGTCGTCTTGTCGTCGGCCATGGCGGGGCTCCTTAGAAGGTCGGCGTGATCAGGCCGGTGCCGGAGATGACGGAGATCGACTTGGGGTACCGCTCGCTGTGCAGCGCCACGTAGTTGTAGAACCGCAGCAGCACGCTGAGCTGGTCGGCCTTGGTCTCCCGGAACGCCTCGCTGCGCGGGGTCGACTCGAAGAGGATCACGTCGTCGGCGCGGACCACGATGATCCGGTCCTCGTTGGTGCCCGCACCGAGGTTGATCGGGATGTTCGGGTCGACGTACACCGGCAGGCCCTGCAGCGTGCCGACGTAGCCCTCGGAGGCGACCGGCGCGGCCGAGCCCGCCGAGTTCATCGGCGCCTGCGCGGCCGGGACCACGAACGGGCGGCCCTGCGCGTCGACCGCGGCGAGCATCCACGCCCACCGGCGCGGGTGCATGATGACGTGCGACGGCGGCAGGTACCGGCCGGTGTGGACCTGCTGGATCGCGTCGGCGAGCTTGGCGTAGGCCTCGGCCACCGTGGGGGTGGCGTCGGTGTAGGTGACGGCGTTCACGCCGGTGACGTTCAGCAGGCCGCGCTTGCCGGCGGCGTTGTTGTTGAGCGCGAACACATCGAGCTTCACCGCGTAGTCCGCGGCGAGGTCGGCGAGGAGGATCTCGTCGACGTTGATCGGGGACTGCTCGATGAGCTGGACCGCGACGACCTGCTGACCGGCGATGGTCGCGACGTTCGCGGTGACGCTGGCGGTGGTGGCGTCGGTGTTCTGCACGGAGGTGTTCTGCGTCGCCTGCTCGGCGACGGCCGTTCCGGTCGCCAGCCGCGGCAGGTTGATCGAGTCGGTGCCGGGCGGCAGCGGCGCGGAGCGAAGCAGGTTCGCCGAGGTGCGGCCGGCGCGGGCCAGGCGCACGTACTCGTCCACCATCCAGGCGGGCGGGACGAACTCGCCGCCGGCGCCGTCGGTGGTGGTCAGTGCGCGCTTCTCCATCACCTCGCGGTCGTTGCGGGCCAGGCGCTCGACGGACTCGCGGGAGCCGTGCAGGTGCGCGCGGGTCAGGTCGCGGAAGTAGCTGTTGGGGCCGCCGCGCCGGTAGGTCTCCGGCTCGGAGGTGACCTTGACGCGCTGCTCGGGACCGCTGGGGGCGACGGCGCCGTACTTGGCGCGCAGCTCGTTGGCGGCCTGCTCGCGGCGCTCCAGCTCCTCGGTCGAGGACAACTCGCTCTGCAGCGTTTCGAGCTCGGTGTCGATCCCCTGGATCTCGGCCTCGCGCTCCTTGAAGGCGCGGGTCTCGTCCGGGGTCAGCTTCCGCTCTTCGGCGGTCGGCTTCTCCATGACCGCGGCGAGGGCTTCCTTCGCGGTCTTGCGCTTCTCCAGCAGCTCGTTGACACGGCCGCGGAGGAACTCCACCCGTCCGGGCATGAGACATCTCCGTACGTCAGTTCGGGATGCCTGCTGGTTCTCCGGGTGGTGCCCCAGGTGGTGCCCTACGTGCGGGTCCGGCGTGGGGTCCGGCGCGTCGATCGACGCAGGCTTACAAGGCCAGCATGGAACGCCAGCGCCAGAACGTCAACCTAGGTTGAGGTTCACAGGGACAGTTGCCGGAGCTTGGCCTGCGCGAGGTCGAGCGGGAGCTCGGCCGCCGGCGCGGCGGCGAACCGGCGGCCGAGCCGCTCCCACAGCGCCCGCGCCTCAGCGTCGGGCATGGAGTCGAGGTCCTGCGCGCGCAGCGCCACGGACGTGGCCGGGTTCGCGCCGAAGTTCACGACGCTGACGTCGCCGCGGTGCAGGTCGACCTCGATGATGTCGCGCTGGTCGTAGTCCGGGCTCCACTGCTGGCGCGTCACCCGGAACGCGAACGACATCTCGTCGACGGCGCCGTCCTCCAGCGCCGTCAGCATGTCGCGCACGTCCGACCGGATCGGGTTGACGTCGGCGGACATGTGCAGCCCGGTCGAGTCCTCCGCCAGGCGCAGCGACCCGGCCCGCGTGTAGGCCATCGACAGCCCGCCGTGGTTGAGCAGCAGCTGCACCTGAGGGTTCTCGCTGAGCGTCTTGGTGAACGCGCCAGAACGGACGACCTCCCCGTAGGCGCCGAACATGTCCCACATCTCGAACACCTCGTCGGTCACCGAGGCGTAGCCCTCGACGGTGGCGGGCCCGCCGGCGGCCGAGGCCTGCCGGACCTCCAGCCGCACCGGGTAGTGCCGGCGCTCGATGCCCCGCTTGGCGGCGCGGTCCTGCTTGCCCATCTATTTCTCCACGCTCACGGGGATCGGCGGCGGCGCCGGGGCGGCGTCCGCCAGGGGCTCGTCCCCGCCGTCCAGCGGGGGGAGGTCTTCCTCGGCACGGGCCTCGTTGACGGTGCCCATCTTGTTGCGCAGCGCGATCTCGTGCGCTCGGTACCGGGTCAGCAGGTCGCTGCGCAGCAGGCCCTTGCGGTTGAACTTCACGTTCCGGCCCGCGGGCAGCAGCGTCGTCAGGACCCGCTCCAGCCGCACCAGCCACGGGTCGACGCTGTACGTGAGCAGATCCAACGACCTTTGCTCGATGTTCGCGTACGTCAGGCTGTTGTCCGTGCCGTAGCCGAACACCTGCGCGTACCCCGGCCCGAAGAGGCGGCAGCACTCCGCGCTGGTGAAGCCCTGCGTCTCCAGGAACTGGCTTTCGTTCGGGGAGATCTGGACGGCCTGGTACTTCCACCCGGCGCCCAGGACCGCCGGTTCCCGCCGCCCGCGCAGCGACGCCATGAACCGCTCCTTGGCGGCCTTCGCCTGGTCCTGGTTGAGGTTGCCGTCGTTGGTCAGGAGCCCGGACGGGTGCGCGCCCTCGTGGAACCACTGCAACCCGAATCGGGTCGTGGCGACGCCGAGGGAGATGATGCCGGAGCCGTACTCGATCGGGGACGCGCCCAGCAGACGCCCGGGCACCGGGTACACCCGGCGGTGCCAGACGTCCCGTTCGGGGACCTCGTGGCCGTTGAACCGCCACTGCGGGTTCGTCTCCCCGAACGGCTGGAACACCGACACGGCGTCGGGGTGCTGAAGCTGGATCATCGTCGGGGTGCCGCGCAGCGTGTCGCGCATCCCCTCCGGGATCAGGCCGTACATGTTGCCGCGCAGCATCCACGACACGACTGCCTGATACAGCCAGTCGGGCAGGCCGTGCCCGTCGCCGCCGAGGTCGGCCAGCCAGGACGGCACCGGCAACTTCCGCTTGTCGGGCGCGTCCGAGGAGAACACCTCGATCGGCATACATTCCGCGATCGTCGCGGTGAGGTTGACGCAGCCCCACACGGCGATCTTCTGCAGCGACCACTCCATGCGGCCTGGGATCGCGGAGCCGCCGACCGTGGAGATCTGGCTGTTGGGCGGGATGTCTGGGGGCGCGAATCCGCCCATCTGCGCGTCGCGTCGCTCCAGGCCGCGGCCGAACAGGACGCTCACGAGGGTGTCCCTCCGTCAGGGCGCCGGCGATCGTCGAGCCGGTCGGCCAGCAGCGCCGCGCCGGCCACGATGAACCCGGCCGGCGGCCACGCCAGCCACGCCCCGTAGGCCACCAGCATCACACCCGCCAGGGCTCGCACCGCCAGGACCGCCGTGAACACGGCCCTCAGCGCCGTCCCCGCCGCGGCAGCGGCACGGGCGGTCACGGGTACCCCAGTCGCGCGGCGGGCCGCCAGACGGCGCCTCAGCGTCGCCGGCCAACCCGGCGCACTCACCGCTACCACGTGGACCTCACCCGCCCATTGTCAACCATGGTTGGCAGAAACCTCAACATTGGTTCAGGCCTGGTTACCAGATGTTGTTCAGCGGGTCGTCGTCCGTGGACGCCAGCTCCAGATGCGCGCCCACGCCGTTCGTCGCCGCGACCAGCGGGCAGATGTCGGCGTCGCCCTTCCGGTCCCAGGTCTTCCGGTCACCCAGGGGCCGCGTGGTCGCCCCCTTCACCGCCTCGTTCAGCGGCTCGTCGTCCAAGTGGACCAGGTCGCGGGTATCGGTCGCGGCGTCCATGAACTGCCCGTAGGCGTCCGCGATCTGCCCGGTGTCCATGACGTGCACCGGCAGGTCCGCGTCCCTCAGGGCCTTGATCAGGTACCCGGCGGGGCCTCGCTTGTCGACCGCGAAGGCGACCACCTTGTAGCGGCCTTTGAGCTCCTTCGCCCGCGGGACGACCCACGCCGCGCCCTGCGCGTGGTTGATCACCTCGACGATCAGCGCGCCGTGCTCATCCCGGAACACCGCCGTGATGGCGGCCTTGCTGCCATCGGGCTTCATGTCGATCGCGAACACCGGCCGCCGCGGGCCCTCGGTGCCCGGCCGGGGAGCCTCGCCCTGCACCGCGAGCTTGGACCAGTCGGCCTCGGAGATGACCTCCCAGCCGCCCTCGTCCTCCTCGTCCGGCGGCAGGTCCGCGCCGATCCCCAGCCGCTCCCGCCCGAACTGCACCGCGCCCATCGTCCGCAGCTCGGCCCCGACGAACTGGCCGGTGATCCGGCGGCCGAGCGCCGGGTTCGCCTGCGCCCACAGCTCCGGGTCGTCCATCGCGCCCCGCGTGCGGGGCGTGCTGTCGGGGACGCTCCACTCCAGGAACGCCAGCCCCGTACCGGCGCCCGCCGGCCGCTGCAGGTACCTCGCCACGCGGGGAGCCTCCAGTCCCAGCAGCGCGGCGATCCCGTCCACGTCCAGGCCCTCGGCGCGCAGCCGCTGGCAGATCGCCGTCAGCGCGCGGTGCCGCAGCTTGCCCAGGTGCTCGCTGATCTCCCAGCCCTGCGACGAGGCGTACACGATCTGGGGGTTCGGCCTGGCCGACAGGGTCGGCATGATCGCGCCCATCGTGTCCGCGTCGAGTTTGAACGCCTCGTCGATCACGGCCTTGTCGCCCGAGAACGCGCGGTTGGCCTTGTCGCTGCGCGCCTTGAACAGCAGCCGCTGCCCGCCCTTGAGCTCGATTCCCTCTTTGCCGTGGGCTTCACTCACCTTCCGGACGCGCCGCAGCAGGGACGGCGTGTTCCGGATCAGCCCGATCACCCGGCGGAACATCTCCTGCGAGGCGTCGAAGCGGTGCGCCGAGTACGTCGTGAGCGGGTCGTCGAACAGGTAGAGGCAGCCGAGCAGGTACGCCTCCAGCGCCGCCGACTTCCCGTTCTGGCGCCCGACGATCAGGACGTTCTCCAGCGTGTTCCACCGGCCCGGGTCGGCCGGCGAGAGCGCACAGAAATCGTCGAGGGCGGCGCCCTGCCAAGGGTCCAAGTCCAGACCGGCCAGCCCCGCCAGGTCCCGGACGTCCGGCCCGTACGTCCGCTCGTACGGCGGCACCGTCCGCAGCCGCGGCGTCTGCACACCCAGCAGCCTCACGCCCCACGCTCCTCGCGCCGGGCCCGCAGCTCGTCCACCGGATCCGCCTTCGGAACCGGCGGGAACCGCTCGACCAGCACCCGCAACGTCTCCCTCAGTTCTTTGGCGCACTGCGCGGCCTGATTCGGCAGGTGCGCCTCGTCCTGGCGGCGCGCGAGGTCGACCGCCGACGCGCCGAGCGCCGAGCCGGTCGCCTCGTCGCCCATCGACGCCAGCTCATCCCGGACGGCCTGCTCAACTGGCCCCATGATCTGCTCCCCTCACCCTCCGCGACCGAGCGCACGAGCCGGGAGGGGGAAAAAGTTGACGGTGTGCGGGTCTTTGACCTCCGCCGCTCAAAAAATGATCAGGCCGCTGACCTGCGACGACGCGCGCCGACTTGGTCGGGCCTGTGACCTGGGAGTTCACCATCGGCGGGGCTTCCACTTCTTGCGCTTCGACGATCCGTCGCCGTGGCGGGCGTTGCAGGTGAGGTGCGCGGGGGCGTAGTTGGTGAGGGTGGTTTGACCGCCGTTGTTGCGCTCTTGGACGTGGTGGGCGCTAAAGCTCCAGGGCGAGCGGGGCGGCGGGCCGCCGTCCTTCGCCGGTCGCGTGTCGATGGGCTGGCCGCACAGGTAGCAGGGTTCGCCGGCCGCGGCGCGCTTGCGGACGATCGCGGCGATGACCTGGTGGCGGTAGCCGAGGCCTGGCTTGGCCACATCCTCACCTCCAATCGGGAGCCGCCCCGGCGCACCACACGGGCATGCCGGGGCGGCGAGTTGGCTACTCAGGGGTTCCGAAGCACAGCCCGCGCATGGCGCGCTTGGCGGCGTCCTCGACCGACATGCGGGCGGCGTCCTCGCGGATGTGGTCGCCGAGAGTCTCGCCGGTCCGACCGGTCCGGGTCTCGCCGTCGCAGGTCTCGATGGTCCGGTAGGTCGGCGCGTCGTCGAGCTTGTCGGCCAGACCGGAGTGGAGCATCGCGTGGGCCAGGAGCGGGCGGGCGTTCTCGTAGAACACCTTCGACCACGGCGACCAGGTCATCAGCGGCAGAAGACGCCGGTCGCTGACGAGCCATTCGCCGGCGGTCGACCAGCGGGCGCCGCTGGCGTCGGGCTTGGCCTCGGGGTCGTCGACGGTCAGCCAGACGCCGAGGTCGATCACGTCGTTCATGCATTCCCAACCCAGCTCGCCGCGCTCCTGGTCGATCGCCCGCTGCGCGCGCAGCGCCTCGACCTGCTCCTGTTCGGCCCACGCGTGGGCCTTGGGCAGGGTGATGCCGAGCGGCTCGGCGAGCTCGGACAGGAGGAAGTAGCGGACCTGCTCGCCGTCCTCGTCACCGTCCTGGGTGACGAACCGGATCGGGGCGCGACCGAACCCGAACAGGTCCGCGGTGACGTCCTGCAGAGTGGCCGGCCACAGCGGCACTCGCCCGTGGAGGTGCTCCAGCGCCTCGGCGACTCGGGCGGCGTGCTCCTTCGGGCCGTCCTCCATGAGGTGGACGTCGTCGGCCTTCTCGAAGCGGTGGGCGATCTGAAGGCCGAGGGTCTCGAAGGACAGCCGCGCGGTGAGGTCGATCAGGTCGTCCTTGGTGAGCGCGGCGGCTTCCTCGACCGTGCGGCCGGTGATTTCGGCGAGCCGGGTGTGCAGTGCGTGCATGTCGTGGTCGCCGGAGGTGATCTGGTCGGCCATGGGTAGGCTCCGTTCCTGGCCGGGGCTGCTAGGGACAGCCCCGGCCGCGTTGTTGTCGGTCATCGGGTCGCGTCGATGAGGGCGGCAATGACGAGCAGGGCGACGACCGCCAGGGCGCTGGCGCGGGCCATCGCGGCGGCCCACCGCCGGTCGTTCATCGCTTGGCCTCGCGGCGGAACCGCTCGTACGTGGCGCGGGCGTGCTCAACGACACGCGCGGTGTGCTTGACGCACAGCAGGACGTCGGCCGCGGGGTCGAGGACCTCGCCGGTGCACCGCTCGTCGTTCTGGCGCAGGTACCGGCACCGCACGATGCGCTTGGGCGCCTGTTCGGTGGTGGGCATGGTGATCTCCTTTCGTTAGGGCAAGTCGGGGACGGGCTGCAGATGGCCGTACTCGCGAGGCGTCGGCTCGGGCGCCATGTCCATGACGCGGGCGTAGTGGCCCTGGAAGGCGGCCGTGACGGTCCCGGTGGGGCCCGCACGGTGCTTGTCGACGATCAGGTCGATCTCCCCAGACCGGGGTGACTCCTTCTCGTAGGCGTCCTCGCGGTGCAGCAGGATCACGATGTCGGCGTCCTGTTCCACGGCGCCGGAGTCGCGCAGGTCCGACATAGTGGGGCGGCGGTCGTTGCGCTTGGTGCTCTCCCGGTTGAGCTGGGACAGGGCGACGATCGGGACGCTGAACTCCTTGGCGAGGAGCTTCAGGCCGCGGGACAGCTCGGCGACCTGTCGCTCCCGGGAGTCGGCGCGCGGGGCGTCCATCAGGCCGAGGTAGTCGATGACGACGAGGCGGGCCGGACGGGTGCGGGCCATGCCGCGTAGCCGGGCGCGGATGCGGGCGAGTGTGCAGGCCGGGTTGTCGTCGATGACAAGGGGCGCGCCACCGATGTCGGTGGTGCGGTCGGCGATCCGGTGCCAGTCGTCGTCCTTGAGGTTGCGCGCGCGGATGGCGTGCAGGTTGACGCGGGCCTCGGCGGCGACGAGGCGGTCGGCCAGTTCGGCGGATGACATCTCAAGGCTGAAGAACAGCGTCGGCAGGCCGCGGCGGATCGCCGCGAACCGCGCGACGTCCAGACCGACGACGGTTTTGCCGACGGACGGTCTCGCCCCGATGATGACGACCTGGCCGGGGCGCAGGCCGTTCAGCAGCGCCTGCAGGTCGGCGTACGGCAGCTCGACCGCGTCATCGTCGGCCTTGCCGTGCTCGATCTCGTCGAGGCGCCGGAGGACGATCTCGCCGATGGTGGGCAGCTGCTCGCCGGTGAAGCCGGACGTTGCAGCGTCGAGTCCCTGGCGGATGAGGTCGAGGTCCTCGTCGGGCTCGAAGTCGCTGCGCGCGGCGATCTGCGCGGCGCGGTGCACGGCCTGGAGCACGCGCCGCCGGATGGCGTCCTTGGCGACGATCCGGGCGTCGTACACCACGTCCGCGCTGCGGTGCTCCATGAGCCGGAAGAGGAACGGGCCGGGCCCGCCTTCCCCGAACCGGGCGCCGGCGTCGGCGAGCGCCTTCATGACGCTGACGGGGCTGACGGGGTCACCGGCCCCGATGAGCGTCTCGACGGCCTCGGCGACGAGCTGGTGCTGCGGGTTCCAGAAGTCGGCGGGCAGGACGTGCTCGGCGGCTGTCTCGGCGGCGGCTTTGCGCTCAATCGCCGCGCCGAGCACAGCCATCTCCGCGGCAACCACGGCGGGGGTCGGCTGCAGGCCGGGGAGCGTGATGTCGTCGGTCACCGGGCCCGCCTCTGGTCCTTGCCCGCGAGCGCGATGGACTCCATGCCGTCGGCGAGGCGGGAGGCGATGCGTTCGCCGACCAGTTCGCCGATGTCGGGGACGTTGGTGGTCACGATCGTCGGGAGCTTGCGGCTCCACCGGTGGTCGACGAGGCCGTGCAGGTGCGCGGACGCCCAGTCCGTGACCTTCATCGACCCGAGGTCGTCGATGACGAGGAGGTCGGCGCGGGCGAGGCGGTCGAGGGCGGTCTCGTCGACGGGCGGCATGACGATGCGCAGCAGGTCGTAGGCGGAGACGATCCGCCAGGTGCCGCGCCAGCCGTTCCACAGCAGCGTCTCCACGGCCTTCCAGCAGGACCATGTCTTGCCGGAGCCTGTGCGGCCGCCGAGCAGGAGCGTCCGGGCGTCGCCCTGGACGAATCGCTCCAGCCACGCGAAGACGGCCGGGTCGAGCTGGCCGGGGGCGGCGAAGACGGCGGGACGGGCCTGCGTGAAGGCGTCGAGGAGGCGCTGACGCTCCTCCTGTCGCCACTGCTCGTAGGCGTCGCGCCGGTCGTCGGCGGTCATACGGTCGGGCCTCCTTGGGACCAGTCGTGGTCGTTGACGCGGGCCCGGGGACCGTGGCCGTAAGTGCCATCGGTGCCCGTGGCGGCGCGGGCGTGGTCGCGGTCGGCGAAGTCCTGAGCTTTCAAGATCCAGTTGCGCCAGGCGGCTTGCCAGTCGCGGCATCGGCGGTCGTTCTGGCGGGCGTGGTTCAGGAATCGTTCGGTCTGGTCGTCGAGATCGACCGTGATCCTGCGCTCGTGGTCGCGCGCCCATGCCCGCATCGATGCGGTGACGGGGAAGATCTCCGGGGCAGGAGTCTCCGGCTTGCGCCGGGAAGCCCTTCCCCCCACACCCCCCTGTCTCTTCTTCTCCGAAGGAGAAGAAGAGGAATACGTTGGATTGTGTGCACCTCCTGCACTAGCCCGGTGCACCTCCTGCACTAGTGCATCTCCTGCACTAGTTGTGACCTGCGGTTCTTTCTGAGCTAGTGCACCTCCTGCACTAGCCGGGGTCTGGTGCACCTCCTGCACTAGTGCGTCAGGTGCACTAGCTAGGAGGGCGGCGGGGATCGTAATCCGGTAGCTCGTCCTCGCCTTCTCCGTCCGCGCCTTCTGCACGGGCGGGCGGAGGCGCTTCAGCCACCCCTCCGCCTCGACCCGGTTCAGGTGGTCGGCGACCGCCCGTCGACTGAGGCCGGTCTCCTCGGCCAGCAGCGACAGCGACGGCGTGTACTCCGACGGGACCACCAGCGTCCCGTTCGTGACGTGCGTCAGCAGCACGAACAAGATCAGTCGGGACGGGCTCGGCAGCCCGGACCTCTTGATCGCGCGCTCGACGTCGTACCTGTCCCCCACCCGTGTCCCTCGTTTTCGCGTATGTCCAGTTCAGCGACGGCACTAGGTACCGTCGACGAGGAGGACACATGATCAGAATTGGACTCATCAGGCGGTTGCCTGAATCAGGTGGGTCAGCTCGCGGCGCGGAAGCTGCGCTCCTCAGCCGCGTGCCGCTGGACAAGGTCGGCCCACGCGACAAGGCCAGGCCCGTTGCCCAGGATGTCGATGCGGGAGGCGACCGCGAGGGCCGCGCCGACCTGCCGGGCCGCGCCGGTGGAGGCGTCAGCCGACCGGAGGATGCCGTGGATCAGTACGGTCGCCGGGGCGCGATCGGCGTCCACCGCGGCGCAGGCCCGGAAGGCGTCGGCCTCGTCGAGGAAGCCGTACCGGTCGACCTGAAGTTCGACGAGGGCGCCGACGGTGATCGACGGGGTCGTCATGTCGTCGCCCCCCGCTCCTGGTCGGCCTCCTCGGCGCACTCGACGGCGTAGTAGATAGCGTCGAACTGGCCGTCGTCTCCCCGGCAGATCTCGGCGTACTGGGCCCTCACGCGGGCGTCGAGGGGCTCCTCGGCCGCGGGGGCTTCGCGCTTGGCGAGCTCGTTGAGCGCGGCGGCGATCACGTCGTACAGGTCCGTGGTGCGCGCGGTCTCCAGAAGGCGCGCGGTCGTGGGGGCGCTCATCGGGCGACCGCCTGGTCCTTGGCAGCCTGCGCTTCGATCCAGGCGTACAGGTCCGACTCCCAGACGACGAGTCGCCGGCCGCCGACCTTGAAGAAGGGGGGTCCCTCGCCGCGGTGGCGCATCCACCGAAGCGTCGCCGGAGAGAGCGTCGTGATTTCGGCGGACTCCTCGAAGGGCACGAGGCGGTCGCCGGTGCGGTCGACCTGCGTGGACATCCGGGCGGAAACCCCGGCGTCCTGGACTTGCTGGGCTGCCTTGTCGGTCAGCCTGACGTTGCCCATGTTGGGACGTCGTTGGTCGGTGTTGTTACTCTTCACGTGACCTGCCTTAGCTGTGAGCACGGTGACGGGCGGTCGCAGGTGGCCCTGTTGCGAGTCCTTGCTTGGCGGCTCGACTCGCAGCGGGGCCGCTGCTATTTGAGCATGCGGCTCGGACATTCTCGTGTGTCGCACAACGCGGACCCGCGTCGAACGGCGTCGACCGAAGCCGTAAACCAAGGATGGCCCATGGGGGTTGACCTTGACGACGGCGACTGTGGATGAATCTGTGGACAACCTGTGGACAGGACCCTCGTTCGGTGTGTCTAGACTGTGGATAGTCGTGTGTCTTCGACAAATTCGAGTGCCATTTACGCAGGTAACAGCCCCTTGCAGCTGTGGACAAAAGAAATTCTTGTGGATCCACGCCTCCACAGGCAGACATCGCATTCGGGTTACTCTTCGTTGACCCCTTGATTACCTAGCGTAGTATAGAAGGCGATGGCGTCGGCGACAGCGCCCCACCCTCGGGCACACAGCCACCCTCACCTCCGTCGATCGACCGAGTCCCGCCCCCGCTAGTGGTACAGCTACGTCCGAGCCGCACCATTGGATAGTCTCACCACCGATACAGCTTCGTCAACACCTACCCACGCTTCTTGACGACACTTGCGGATTACAGGCAGCATTCATCGCATGGACATACGCGGCAGCTTCGCGCCCGAAGACGTCCAGCTCGACATCGGCGACGGGCTGAAGATCCCGACACGCATCACGGTGCGGGCCGAGGCTAGGGGGCTGGAGCTCGTCACCTTGGCCGCCGAGTACGACGGGGGTGCCGGGCGCTACGTCGCACGGTCTATCCAGGTCGACCCCATCCCCGGGGGCGAAGTGACTGGCGAGTTGCTGCGCTCGATCCCGGTCGCGACGATTCTGCAGGGTGGCGTCAGGTCTGCGCTCCAGACGATGCTGCTCCAGCGCGGGGAGCGTCCTCCGGAGAACGTCGGCAAGGCGGGCCCGACGACGGAAACCCTGCGCTGGGTAGCGCGCATCTACCGTCTGGCGCTCCTGGAAGGGGATGCGCCGACGCGGGCCGTCGCGCACGTGTTGTCCATCCCGCGCTCGACGGCTGGACGATGGGTCACCCGGGCGCGCGACCGGGGTCTGCTGACCGTCATCGACCCCCGTGCCTCACGAGAAGCGCGTATCCAAGCGGCAGAGCAGGAACTCAACGAAGCCATACATCAGGGACGAGGCGTGGACGAAGCTGCCGCATGGCTCCGGCACGTGAAGTGGGACCCCGACCCGAACGTCTCGCGGGCAGAGTAGGCCGACCAATGGGACGCCCCCCTCTTCCTGTCGGCACCGCAGGCAAAGTGCGTTTTCAGAAGCTGGCACCGCGTCGGATCCGAGCCCGCGCGAACTACCGCGACCACGACGGCGAGGTCCGCGAGATCACCCGGTACGGCACCACCCAGGCCGCCGCCGAGCGCCGGCTGAAGGAAGCGATCCGCGACCGCGTCGGCCCGACGGCGAACGGCGAGATCACGGCGGAGACCCGGCTGCGCGACGCGGCGAAGCTGTGGCAGGCCGAGATCGCCCAGTCCGAGACGCTGACCCCGCAGACGCGGGAGATCTACGAGCGGGCCCTCGACCGGATCCTGAAGGCCCTGGGCGGCCTGCTCATACGCGAGATCGACGTGCCCCGGTGCGACGCCTTCATCAAGGCCGTGCGCGCGAACCACGGCCCAAGCGCGGCGAGGACGGCCAAGTCCGTGCTCTCCCTCCTGCTCGGGATGTGCGTCCGGCACGGCGCCCTCGGAGACAGGACCAACCCGGTGAGGGACACGGCGAAGATCTCAACCGGGCGGAAGGCGCGGCCGCGGGCGCTGACGGTCAAGGACGAGACGGAGATGCTGACGAAAGTCGCCGCGGACGAGGGTGCGCGGGAGCTGGACGTCGTCGACCTGGTGGAGTTCCTCGACGGCACCGGCATGCGGATCGGCGAGGCGCTGGGCGTGCGCGCCGAGGTGGTCGACCTCGACGCCGGCGTGCTGGAGGTGTGCGCGACCGCCACGCGCCTGAAAGGCCTCGGCACGGTGCTGCAGCTGCGCCCGAAGACCGAGGCGGGCTGGCGCGTGATCGCCCTGCCCGTCCACGTGGTGGAGCTGTGCCGCCGGCGCATGGCGATGACGTGGCCGCACGGCGACCGGCAGGTCACGGTCCTCGCCGAGGACGGCGAGGCCGTCCAGCGCCCGGCCTCGGAGGTGGGCCTGCTGTTCCCGGGCCTGTTCGGCGGGGTGCGGAACCCGTCCAACGGCAACCGGGACATCAAGGAGGTGCTCAGCCGCATCGACGCGGAGCGGTTCGGGTGGGTCACCTCGCACACGTTCCGCAAGACGGTCGCGACGCGGCTGGACGACGCCGGCCTGAGCGCCCGCGCCATCGCCGACCACCTCGGACACGCCAAGCCGAGCATGACCCAGGACGTCTACATGGGGCGTAGCGTGGCGTCCGCCGAGGCGGCCGAGGCGCTCGGCAGGAGGGGCTCCTAACGTGGGCGTAAAGTGGGCGCACATGCAAGAAGCCGCCGACCAGAACTTGTCTGATCAGCGGCTTCGTGTGCCGTGGAGGTGGCGGGAATCGAACCCGCGTCCTTCGGTGATGGGTCAGGGCTTCTCCGGGTGCAGCCTGCTTAGCGTTTTCTCAGTCCCGGCGCTCACGCAGGCGTGTCGCCGACGGACTCAGTCGCTGTTAGATGTCCCTGCCGGGCCCGCGACCGGACCGGAAGGTGAAGTCTCCTTACGATGCCAGACCCCGGGACGGAGACGCTCCCGGGCTGACAGAGTTCGCTCCTCGCTCAGGCGGCGAGGGCGAACTCGGACTGCTTCTTGTTGGCAGTTATTGGTTTGCTGTCACAGGATTTACGAGGTCACGACAGCAACCCTCGACCCGCTTCCCCTGGCTCGAACGACCGAAGTCGAAGCCGGTCACCCCCATGTTCAGTTGTCAAAGCTTCCGTCCGAGGACGTCCGCACGATGACGCTACAAGGATAACGCGTGCGAGGGCAACGTGATTCCCCCGGACACACGTGAACCCCGGTGGACGCGAACGGTGTCGCGCCCACCGGGGTCGACCGGCAGGGTCGGGCCGGTCCGGACGGCAGAGCCTCCCCCGAGACGAGGCTCTGGTCTCATCACGGCGACTGAGTCCCGCAACCCCCCAAGCGGTGGCTCAGTCACCCGTAAAGACGCACGCGGGGGGCGGGTTGGTTGCGTCCCGTCCGTAAAGAGCTGACAAAGGGCCTAGCCGCCGAGGAACTTCGCCGCCAGGGCCGGGGTGTTGACGACGCCCTCGACGGCGATGGCGAAGGCGCGGTCGCCGCTGGAGCCGACGAACCAGGAGACGGTCTTGGGGCGGCCGCCCTCGTTGTAGGTGGTGAGGGCGGCGACGCCGACGACGTCGCCGGAGACGCGGGCGCCGCGGGCGTTGCCCCGGGACGCGGTGCGGCTCAGGACCCTCTTGAGGTTCGAGATGGACTCGGACGGCGGGCTCTGGGCCTGCGGCGCCTGGGCCGTCGTGGACGGGTCCTTGAGGACGTAGGGCGGCCGCCAGGTGCCGCTGTAGGCGGCGGCGGCCACCATGGCCATCGCCAGGGGGCTGACCTGGACGGCGCCTTCGCCGACCATGGCCGCGGCCTTGTCGCCGTCGTTCGCGGGCGCCGGGACCGAGCCGGTGAAGGCGGGGACGCCGAGGCCCCAGTTCTTGCCGATTCCGAGCTGGGACGCCTCGCGGAGGAGGGTCTGCCCGTCGACCTTGCTGCTGAGCTGCGCGAGGGTCGTCTTGCAGGACGCGGCGAAGTGGTTGGCGAAGCTGCTGTCGGGGCGGGCCTTGTTGGTGAACGTCTTGCCGCCGACGGTGACGGTGCCAGGGCAGGTGGTCTCGGTGGACTGCTTCATCCCGGCCTGGGAGAACAGCGCCAGCGCGGACACGATCCCGAACGTCAGGCCGGGCGGGTAATGGCCCTCGAAGGCCAGGTTCTGGCCGCCCGTGCCGTGGTTGGCCACGGCGAGCACCTCGCCGGTGCTCGGCCGCACGGCGACCATGGACGCCGGGAACTGCAGGGCGGACAGGGCGTCGTCGGCGTGGTGCTGGTAGACGGGGTCGAGGGTCGTCTGGACCTGCTGCGGCTCCTGGCCGGGCCAGGAGCGCAGCTGCTCGGTGCTCTTGCCGGTCTCGTCCTGCGCGACGACGCTGACCGTGGGCGTCCCGGCGAGGCGGCGCTGCTGGAGCAGCTGGATGCCGCTGACGCCGATCGTGTCGCCCGGCTGGTAGGGGGCGCCGACCTGCTGGAGCCGGTCGGCGGTGGCGGGGCCGAGGTTCCCGATCAGCTCGGGCGCGTACGCGGGCGCGATCGGCGCGCGGACGCCCTGGAACTGCAGCCCCGGGATGTGGGTGAGCCGCTGGATCAGCGCGTTGTGCGCGGGGACCTGAAGCGTCAGCAGCGGCAGGTACGTCTGCGGCGGGGCCGACCGGACGCGGCCGAGGAGGCGCTCGGAGTCCAGCCGCCGACCACCGTCGATCTTGGTCTGCTTGGCGAGCTGGTCGATGGTCTTCTGCGGGTCGGCGAGCTGCCCGGGGAACACCCCGACCTGGTAGGCGCCGATCTCGCGCAGCGCGGAGCGGCCCTGCGTGTCGGTGATCGGGGAGCGCTTGGGCACCTGCGTCACCACGGCGAGGCGCTGCCCCGGCTTCAGCTTGGTGTTGATGATGGACGGGTCCCAGACGACCTTCCACTTGCCGCCGACGCGGCGCAGGTGCATCAGGCCGGGGTACTCCCACGGCTGACCGTTCTCACCCAGGTCGATCTTCACGGTGAAGCGGGCGTCGGCCTCGTCGCCCTTCTTGACGATCTGGTCGACACCGGAGCCCTCGACCTCGGTGCCGAGCGACAGCCGCAGGGACGCCGCGTCGAGCTGCTGCCGGACGCGGCCGAGCGCGTCCTCGACCTGCCTGCGGTCGGCGCCGACGGTCCGCCCGGCCGCGGCCTCGTAGTTGCCCACCTGCCAGGCGATGAGGAAGTCGCGGACGGCGGGCATCGCCGACGGCTCGGCCCAGCACCCGGTCGTCATCGTCCCGACCAGCGCTCCGCAGGCCGCCAGCGCGACCGCCCGGCGCCGCGCGGGCGAAAGCAGCGGCGTCCGGGCCCCGGCACGGGCCCGCCTCCGGCCTCGGTTCGTCATCGACACCCTTCACCGTCTCCTGAACCGGGCCGCCGCAGCCTTCTGCATCTCCCGCTCGGCTTCCCGCTTGGCGATGGCCTGGCGCTTGTCGTAGGACTTCTTACCACGGGCCAGGCCGATCTCGACCTTGGCCTTGCCGTCCTTGAAGTACAGCGAGAGCGGGATCAGCGTCCAGCCCGGCTCCTCCGACTTCGCGATGATCTTCTGGATCTCGCGGCGGTGCAGCAGCAGCTTGCGGCGCCTGCGGGGGGCGTGGTTGGTCCAGGTGCCCTGCGTGTACTCGGGGATGTGGACGTTCTCCAGCCACACCTCGCCGTCGCGCACGTGCGCGAAGCCGTCGGCCAGGGAGGCCCGGCCGGCGCGCAGGGCCTTCACCTCGGTGCCCATCAGCACCATGCCCGCTTCCCACGTGTCGTCGATGTGGTAGTCGTACCGGGCCCGCTTGTTCTGGGCGATGAGCTTGCGCCCGGTGTCGTTCTTCCGCCCGGTGTCCCGTGCCACGTCCTCAGTCCTCAGTCCCGCGTCGTCGTCTTCAGCCCGGCATCGCCGCGTCGAGGCCGTGCAGCACCGTCCGGGCGCGCCGCTCGGCCGCCTTGGCGGGGCGGTCGGCGGAGACCTCCACGTCGGGTTCGATGCCGACCCCGTCGAGGTTACGGCCGCTCGGGGTGCGGTAGCGACCGACGGTCAGCTCGACGACCGACCCGTCGCCGAGCCGGAGGGGTTCCTGCACCGAGCCCTTCCCGTACGTACGCGATCCTACGATCACCGCGCGGTCGCGGTCGCGCAGGGAGCCCGCGACGATCTCCGCGGCGCTCGCGGTGCCCGCGTCGACGAGCACGACGAGCGGGGCGCGGGCGTCGCCGGGGGCGGTGACGGTGCGCCGCTCGGCGGGCCTGCCGCGCGGCTCGTAGGTCACGACCGGGCCGTCCGCCAGGAACGCCGAGGCCGTCTCGACCGCCTCGTCCACCAGCCCGCCGGGATTGCCGCGCAGGTCGAGCAGGACGCCGCCCTCGGGCGAGCGCCCGGTCACGGCCGCCCGGACCTGCCCGCCCGTCCCGTGGGTGAAGGCGCCGACCCGGATCATCCGCGCGCGCTCGGGAAGCTCGGTCACCGTGACGTCCCCTCCAGAGACCTTCGTGCGGACGAGGTGGAATCTCCTGGTTCGACGCTCGCGCTCCACGGTGAGTTCGACCGTCTCGTCCGGACGCCCGCGCAGCGCCTCGGCGACGCGCGAGATGTCCCAGCCGGTCACGGAGGCGTCGCCGACGCGGGTGACGACGTCGCCGGCCTGGACGCCGGCGCGGGCGGCGGGAGTGCCGGGCTGGACGCTCGCCACCAGCACGCGGGAGTCGCCCTCCTCGCGGCCGAGCCACAGGCCGACGCCGCTGTAGCGGCCGGTGAGGCGGCCCTCGACGTCGTCGTACTCGCGGGCCGAGTAGTAGTGCGCCCACCGGTCGCCGAGCCCGCGCAGCATGCCCTCGATGGCGGCGCGGTCGAGCGCGCCGCGGTCGACCGGCCGCGCGGCCCGTCCGCCGATCTTCGCGGCGGCCTCGTCGAGGACGGAGCCGCCCCCGGCGACGGCCGCGTGCCGATCGGAGCCCGAGCCGCTCACGACCCCCGCGCCGTAGGCGCAGACGATCGCCGCCGCGATGGCCGCGCCGCGCAGCACGCCGCCCCGTCTCCTGCTCAGCGGGGACACGGGCGCGACGGGGGCGCGGAGGGGACGACCATGCGGCAAGTGTAGGGCGGCGCCGGGGCCCGGATCCGGCGGTTGGGCCGGATCCGGCGGAGGCGTCAGATTCGCAGGTATCTGCGCAGGGTCAGGAACGAGGAGACGGCGCACAGCAGGACGCCGAAGCAGATCGACACGATGATGACGAGGATCACCACGCTCCAGCCGAGCTGGCTGACGAGCTGGACGTCTCCCGCGAGCCGGTCGACCAGGAGTTTCTTACTGAAGATCAGCAGCACCGACGCGAACAACCCGCCGATCAGCCCGGCGATCGCGCCCTCCAGGATGAACGGCAACTGGATATAGGTGTTGGACGCCCCGACCAACCGCATGATCCCGGTCTCCCGGCGCCGGTTGAACGCCGACAGCCGGACGGTGTTGCCGACCAGCATCACCGCGGCGATCACCTGGATCAAGGCGATCGTCAACGCGGCGACCTGCAGTCCGTTCAGGATCCGGAAGAACCGCTTCAGGATCTCCTGCTCGTTGATGACCGAGTCGACGCCGGGCTGGTTGAGCATCGCCTGCGCGACCGCCTTGTACTCCTCCGGGTTCTTCAGCTTGACCCGGAACGAGTCGGGGATGTCGCCCTCGCGGGTGCTCTCCACGAACCCGGGCGAGCCGGCGAAGCGGTCCTTGAAGCGGGCGTAGGCCTGCTGCTTGTTCTCGTACTGGACATCCGAGACCTGCGGCATCTTCTGCAACTGCGCCTTGAGCGTCTCCCGCTGCTGCTCGGTGACGTCCTGCTTCTGGCAGACGGGGTTGGAGCTCGTCTTCGCGCACAGGAAGATCGAGACCTCGATCTTGTCGTACCAGTAGCTCTTGGACGCGGAGACCTGCTGCCGCAGGAGCAGCCCGGTGCCGAAGAGCGCCATGGCGATGGCGACGGTGATGACGAGGGAGATCGTCATCGTCATGTTCCTGCGGAGACCGATCCAGATCTCCTGGAGAACGAACTGTACGCGCATGCCTCGCTGTCCTTGATCGCCGTTGCTGGGCCGGGAGCCGGGGCGCCGCGGGATGCGGCGCGGGCGGCTTCCTTTCGGGCACCCCTCGGGGTTTCCTACGACCCGGCGGGAATCGATGGTTCAGATGTCAGTGCGCCCGTGTCGGCACGCCTGTGTCGGTACGCCTGTGTCAGCGCGCCCGTGTCAGTACGCCTGGCCGTACACGCCGCGCGACTGGTCGCGGACGACGCGGCCGTCCTCCAGCTCGACGACGCGCTTGCGGAAGGCGTCGACGATGGCGGCGTCGTGGGTGGCCATCACGACGGTCGTGCCGGTCCGGTTGATGCGGTCCAGCACCTTCATGATGCCGATCGAGGTGGCGGGGTCGATGTTCCCCGTCGGCTCGTCGGCGAGCAGGATCATCGGGCGGTTGACGAAGGCCCGCGCGATGGCGACGCGCTGCTGCTCGCCGCCGGACAGCTCGTCCGGCATCCGGTGGGCCTTGCCCTCCAGGCCGACCAGGTCGATGACCTCGGGGACGACCTTGCCGATGAAGCGCCGCGGCTTGCCGATCACCTCGAGGGCGAACGCGACGTTCTCGAAGACGTTCTTGTTGGGCAGGAGCCGGAAGTCCTGGAAGACGCAGCCGATCCTGCGGCGCAGGTGCGGCACCTTCCAGTTGCTCAGCCTGCTCAGGTCCTTGCCCGCCACGTGCACGTGACCCTGGGAAGGACGCTCCTCCTTCAGGACGAGGCGCAGGAAGGTCGACTTACCGGAGCCGGAGGGGCCCACCAGGAACAGGAACTCGCCCTTCTCGATGGCGACGTTCACATGCTGCAGGGCTGGCCGGTTCTGGCTCGGGTAGACCTTGGTGACGTTGTCGAAATGGATCACGGCTGCATCACGGCGGTTCGCTGTAGGGGTTGGGGAGCGGGCCGGCCCGCGGCCACGGAAGCCTCCGTGACCCCTTGCCTGCGCCGCCCGGCTTCACGGCCAGGTGGGACGCGGAGCCTTCGAGCAGTGTAGAGGGGAGAGGCGACCACCTCGTCCCACTCGCAGTGGTACGGGCGCCCGGGGCCGGCACCGCGTCCGATCAGTTCGTGACGTCCGATCAGTGCCATGTGAACCGTCTCCCGACGTCCGGCCGTTTTATACCGTCTAGCCCCCGGACTTGCCGGAACGACCATACAGTCCGGCTACGCTGGATGATGGCGAAAGATACCTAATAGGTGGACGAACGACCAGACAGGCCGACGCTTCCCGCACGGACCGCGTGCCGTTGTCGGAGATTGGGGCCCACGACATGAGCTGCGAACATCTCATCTGCGCCCGGTGCTCGAACCCGGTGGTGGAGGGACGCTGCCCCACCTGCCGGGAGGCCCGCTCGGAGCTGCACGACCACGGCCCGTCCGTGCCGCCCGCCGTCGTCCTGGCGATCCTCGTCGCGCTCCTGTTCGCGGCGCTCGTCCTCCAGCGCGTCTACGGCTGACGGGGCCCGGCGCCCCCGCGGCGTCACGGCTTCTTGATCGGCGGCGTGCCCGCCTTGGTCACGGCGCCGTCGTCGGCGACCATGTGCGCCTTCGGCTGCGCGGCGCCCTTCCGGGCCTTCGGCGGGTCGAACGCGGCGAAGTGCAGCGTGGCCGTGGTGTCGACCTCGTTCCCCTCGACCGTCCCGTCGAGCAGGTGCTCGGCCTCCTGCGGGATCTCCGGCTTCGGCGTTCCGGGATCCTTGGCGATCAGCGAGGTGTTGCGGAACAGCGAGTAGATCACCAGCCCGCCGCCGTGCTCGGTCCGCAGCCCGAAGTAGGGGAACGGCGTCGCGGTGTAGACGGCGGTGTAGGTGATGTCCTTCTTCTTGGCCTTCTTCCTCGCGCGCTTGGCGTCCTGGTAGAAGCCGGTGGTGACGGGATTCGACCGCATCACCTTCGCGGCGACGCTGCGCGGCCCCTCGGCGGCGATCGTCGCCTGGATCCCGCCGACGTCGCGGGGACGGATCAGCACGGTCGCGTCCTCCGCGCTCATGGCCGTCGCGTACCCGGCGGCGTCGACCGCGACCTTCGGCTCCTTCGCCTTCTCCTGCAGGAGGGTCGCCACCGTGAGCTTCCAGTGGTCGGACGGCCCGCGCAGGATGAAGCCCATCAGCGCCCTGCGCCTGCTCTTGGGCTGGCCCACGACCGAGCGGTCGACCGACACCACGAACCATTGCGGGTAGGCGGCGTCCCTCAGCTTCGGCACGTAGAGCTTTGGGGCGCCGTAGACGAAGCGCCGAACCGGGTCGCCGTCGTAGGCGGCCTTGCGGAACTCCGCCGCGGTCAGCTGGGACTGGCCGTCGGACGTCCACGTCAGCGCGAGGCGTTCGTCGCCGGCGGCCCTGGCCACGTCCTCGTCGGTGACGTAGGAGCGGAACGCCCGGTCGGCGACCTGGGGGGTGAGCGCCACCGGCGCGGGCGGGGACGTCTCGGGCATGGTGACGGTCGGCCGCGCCTCCGTCTTGCCCTCGGCGCAGCCCGCGGCGGCGAGCAGGGTGAGCAGCGCCCCGGCCGCGACCACCCGCAGGAAGCTGTGCAAAGACCCGTCCCCCGGAGCGAGATTTCAGGGCCGGCCGCCCTCGGCCGACCTCCTCGGCCCGTGATTCTGCCACCCGCATGATATTGGCCGGACCTCCGCCCGCCCGCCGTGAGGCGATAAGCAGTGCCGGGACGGCGATAGGCTCGGACCGTGGCAGGCATCGAACCCGAAGAACAGCTCAAGGAGCTCGGCTCGACCCTGTCCAGCATCGAGCAGGTGCTGGACCTCGACACCATGCGCCGCGACATCGCCGAACTGCGCGAGCAGTCGGCCGACCCCGACCTGTGGAGCGACCAGGAGCGCGCGCAGGCGGTGACGCGCCGCCTGTCGTACCTGGAGAGCGAGCTGAACCGGGTCGAGGGCCTGCGGCAGCGGCTGGAGGACGCCGCCACGCTGTACGAGATGGCCCGCGAGATGGACGACGCCGACACCCGCACGGAGGCCGACGAGGAGCTGGCGGCGCTGCACAAGGCCGTCCAGCAGCTCGAGGTGCGCACCCTCATGTCGGGCGACTACGACGCCCGCGAGGCGCTGGTCACCATCAACGCGCAGGCCGGCGGGGTCGACGCGGCCGACTGGGCCCAGCAGCTCCAGCGGATGTACCTGCGCTGGGCCGAGCGGCACGGCTACCCCACGGAGGTCTACGACACCTCCTACGCCGAAGAGGCCGGGATCAAGTCGACCACGTTCGCCGTGAAGGCCCCCTACGCCTACGGGACGCTGCGCGGCGAGCACGGCACCCACCGGCTCATCCGTATCTCCCCGTTCGACAACCAGGGCCGGCGGCAGACGTCGTTCGCGGGCCTGGACGTCGTGCCGGTGGTGGAGCAGAGCGACCACGTCGAGATCGACGAGAGCGAGCTGCGCATCGACGTGTACCGGTCGTCGGGGCCGGGCGGCCAGGGCGTCAACACGACCGACTCCGCCGTGCGGATCACCCACATCCCGAGCGGCATCGTCGTGTCCTGCCAGAACGAGCGCAGCCAGCTCCAGAACAAGGCCACGGCCATGAACGTGCTGCAGGCCAAGCTGCTGGAGCGCAAGCGCAAGGAGGAGGCGGAGAAGCTCTCCGAGCTGCGCGGCGAGGGCACCACGAGCTGGGGCACGCAGATCCGCAACTACGTGCTGCACCCGTTCAAGATCGTCAAGGACCTGCGCACCGGCGTCGAGGTCGGCAACACCTCCGCGGTGCTGGACGGCGACATCGACGAGTTCATCGAGGCCGAGATCCGCTGGCTGCGCCAGCAGGAGAGCGCCTGACCCCGAGATCGTCCCCCGACGGTCCCCCACCTTTTCGCACCGACTTTCGTGTTCGCAGAGTGATCACATGATCACTCTGCGAGGATGCCGGGTGGTCCGGACCAACGTCGCCATTCGGGGGGCCTCATGGCAACACGCACGCTCGTTCCGATACTCCTACCCGGCCTGCTGGCCGCCGCCGTGAGCACCGGCTGCTCCGGCGCCCACACCTCCTCCGCGGCTCCGGGGAAGCCGCAGGGGGCGCCCGCCCTCACCAAGGAGGAGGCGCAGCAGGTGCTCGCGTCCTTCGCCACGGGGATGAACCAGGCGGGGCTCAGATTCAGCGGTAAGACGCTGCGCACGGTCGAGACCGACCCGCAGCTCACCATGGACGTCGCCGCGCTCAAGCTCCGCCGCGCCGTCCGGCAGCGTCCGCCCAGGGTCTCCTTCACGCACACGACCTTCTACATCCCGCGGCTGACCGGCTACCCGCACTGGTTCGCCGCCGACACCGTCAGCGGCAGGGGCAAGCAGGCCCTGCGGCACGCGCTGCTGTTCACCCGGGCCGGGCAGAACGCGCCGTGGCTGCTGGCCGCCGACCCGTACCCGTCCGAACTCGCCCTCGGCCGCGTCGCGCTCGACCCGCAGGGGTACGCCACCCCGGTCGCCCCCGACGCCGAGGACCTCGCGGTCGCCCCCGCGAAGCTCCCCAGGGCCCACGCGGCGCTGCTCACCGACGGCCCCCGCGCCGCCGGGGCGTCCGTCCTCGCGGACGGTGCGAAGACCAGCGAGACCTACAAGGCGCTCAAGGCGGGCGAGAAGACCCTCGCCGGGCGCGGCGTCACGCTCTCGTCCCGCTTCTCCCCCGCCGAGTACAAGGTCTACGGGCTGCGCACCAAGGACCACGGCGCCGTCGTCTGGTACGTCCTCAAACAGAACGAGGCATACTCGGCGTCCCAGCAAGGCAGGCTCGCCGTGAGCGGCGACCTCGTCGGGCTCGCCCCGTCCACCACGGCCCGGACGCGCCTGGACACCACCGTCCTCGTGCAGTACCTCGCCACCATCCCGCCCAAGGGCCGCGCCACCGTCAGCGGCATGTACCGCAAGGCCGTCACCGCCCAGGGCTCCTGAAACCCCGTCGGGCGCCGGCCGGCCCGCTCCTCCTGACCGCTGCAGCGAAGCCGGCCGGCGTCCGATGGCTCTGTTTATTGCAGTGCGCTCCTCCTTCGGGCCTGGCGGCCCTCCATCGTCGGGCACTGCGGGCGATCGCTGCATCGCTCCGACTCGCCTGGCGGCTCGCTGCGCGATCAGGTTCTCGCAAGCTCGAACCTGCCTTCGGACGCGATCGCAACCATTGAGGTTGTTGCGTGGTTGCTGTGGTGGCTGGGGTTGTCGTAGGCGTGTTCATGGCAGTGCCCTCCTTCTTCGGGCCTTGAAGGCCCTGAGAAGGAGGGCACTGCGGGCGACGCTCCGGAGCGCCTTGAGCCCCCGGCTTGTTGCGGGGTGCTGTGGCTGGGTCGGAGCGCCGTGTACCGCCGCGCGGTCCGGAGTGGACCACGCGGCGGGCTTGCGGGTTACTCCGCGGGGAGGGAACTGGAGGTGACCAGGGTGCGGATGGAACCCAGGGCGACCGAGAGGGTCGCCAGGTCGAAGCTGTCGCTCTCCCAGATCTCGCTCAGCGTCTGCTGGGCTCGCTGGACGGCGGGCTTGTTCTTGTCCGCCCAGTGGATCATTCGCTCCTCGGGGCTGCCGACCGGCCCGCTGGTGACGAGGACGTCGCGGGTCAGGGCGGAGTGCGCGGCGTACAGGTCGTCGCGGAGGGCGGAGCGGGCCATCGAGCGCCACTTGTCGTCGCGCGGGAGCGCGATGATGCGTTCGCGCAGACGGGACAGCTGGAGCCGGTCCGCCAGGTCGAAGTAGATCTCGGCGACCTCCTCCACCGGGCGTCCCGTGTCATGCGCGATGCCGACCACGTCGAAGGTGGAGTAGGCGGGGACGAACGTGGCGCACTGCTCGGCCAGCTCGTCCGGGACGCCCAGCTCGGCGAAGCCGTCGCGGCGCTGCTCGAAGGCCGCGAGGTCCAGCCCGACGAGCAGCTTCGACAGGTGCGCGCTCAGGGTGGCCGCGCCGCCGCAGAAGAAGTCGATCGTCTCCTGGATGTCGAACGGGGGCCGCCGGTTGTGCAGCAGCCAGCGGGCGCCGCGCTCGGTGAGCTTGCGGGCCTCCAGCAGCATCGCGACCTGCGTCGACTCCTCCACCTGGTGCGACAGGTTCTCCACCGACCGCCAGAACCGCGGCATCTGGAAGACGTCGCGGGCGACGAGGTAGGCGCGGGCGATGTCGGACGAGGAGGCGCCCGTCTCCTCGTTCATCCGGAACACGAACGTGGAGCCGCTCGCGTTGACCACGTCGTTCACCACGGCGGTCGTGATGATCTCGCGGCGGAGCGGGTGCCGGTCCATGTAGGGGCGGAACCGCTCGCGCAGGGGCGTCGGGAAGTAGTCGACCAGCCACGACTCCAGGTAGGGGTCGTCGGCGAGGTCGGAGGCGACGAGGTCGGCGTCCAGGGCGAGCTTGGCGTAGGCGAGCAGCACCGAGAACTCGGGGCTGGTCAGCCCGTGGCCGGACTGGCGGCGCTCGGCGAGGGCCTTGTCGTCCGGCAGGGCCTCCAGACGCCGTTTCAGGCGGCCGTCGCGCTCCAGCTTGCGCATGTACCGGGCGTGGACGTGCAGCATCGCGGGCGCCTGCGCGCGGGCCGCGGCGAGGACGACGTTCTGCGCGTAGTTGTCGCGCAGGACGAGCCGCCCCACCTCGTCGGTCATCTCGTAGAGCAGCCCGTCGCGCTGCTTGCCGGCCAGCTCGCCGTCCCGCACCGCCTGGTCGAGCAGGATCTTGATGTTGACCTCGTGGTCGGAGGTGTCGACGCCCGCGGAGTTGTCGATGAAGTCGGTGTTGATCAGGCCGCCGCCGCGCGCGAACTCGATGCGGCCGAGCTGGGTCACGCCGAGGTTGCCGCCCTCGCCGACGACCTTGCAGTGCAGCTCGGCGCCGTCCACGCGGACGGGGTCGTTGGCCTTGTCGCCGACGTCGGCGTTGTTCTCGGTGGACGCCTTGACGTAGGTGCCGATGCCGCCGTTCCACAGCAGGTCGACCGGCGCCCGCAGGATGGCCCGGATCAGCTCGAAGGGCGGAAGGGACTTCACGCCGTCGCCGAGCCCGAGCGCCACCCGGACCTGCGGGGTGATCTGGATCGACTTGACGGAGCGGGGGAACACGCCGCCGCCCTTGGAGATCAGCGAGGTGTCGTAGTCGGCCCAGCTGCTGCGCGGCAGCTCGAACAGGCGCCGGCGCTCGGCGAAGGAGGCGGCGGCGTCCGGGTCGGGGTCGAGGAAGATGTGCCGGTGGTCGAACGCGGCGACCAGCCGGATGTGCTCCGACAGCAGCATCCCGTTGCCGAACACGTCCCCGGACATGTCGCCGATGCCGACGACGGTGAAGTCCTCGTTCTGGATGTCCTTGCCGAGGGCCCGGAAGTGGTACTTCACCGATTCCCAGGCGCCGCGGGCGGTGATGCCCATCCCCTTGTGGTCGTAGCCGACCGAGCCGCCCGAGGCGAACGCGTCGCCCAGCCAGAACCCGTACTCGGCGGCGACGCCGTTGGCGATGTCGGAGAACGTCGCGGTGCCCTTGTCGGCGGCGACGACCATGTAGGTGTCGTCGCCGTCGTGGCGGACGACGTTCGGCGGCGGGACGACCTTGCCGTCCACGAGGTTGTCGGTGAGGTCGAGCAGGCCGGAGATGAAGTCCTTGTAGCACTCGATGCCGGCCTTCTGCCACGCCTCCCGGTCCACGGACGGGTCGGGCAGCTGCTTGCCGACGAAGCCGCCCTTGGCGCCCGCCGGGACGATGACGGTGTTCTTCACCGCCTGCGCCTTGGCCAGGCCGAGGATCTCGGTGCGGAAGTCCTCGCGCCGGTCCGACCAGCGCAGCCCGCCGCGTGCGACCGACCCGAACCGCAGGTGCACGCCCTCGACCTTCGGCGAGTACACGAAGATCTCGTAGGTGGGGCGGGGCTGCGGCAGGTCCGGGATGCCCGCGGGGTCGAACTTCATCGCCAGGTACGGCTTGTTCTGGTAGTGGTTCGTGCGCAGGGTCGCCTGGACGAGCGCCAGGTAGGAACGCAGGATGCGGTCCTCGTCGAGGCTCGCGACGTCGTCCAGCTTGCCGCGGATCTCCTCGGTGATGCCGTCGCTGCGCTCCTCCTCGCCGCCCTGCAGGGTCGGATCGAGCCTGCTCTCCCACAGCCGGATGATCAGCCGGGTGATGGAGGCGTTGCGCAGCAGCACCTCCTCGAAGTAGCGCTTGGAGAACGCCGCGCCCGCCTGCCGCAGGTACAGGGCGTAGGCCCGCAGGACCATCGCCTGCCACCAGGTCAGGCCGACGTGCAGGACGAGCGCGTTGAAGCCGTCGTTCTCGATGTCGCCGCGCCACAGGACCATGAACGCGTCCTGGAACAGGTCCTTGACGGCCTCTTCCGGGACGTCGGCGGGCGGCGAGTACCGCAGCCCGAGGTCGTAGACCCAGAACCGGCGGCCGTCGGAGGGGTTGATCTCGTACGGCCGCTCGTCGATCACCTCGACGCCCATGTTCTGCAGAAGCGGCAGCACCCGCGACAGCGAGATCGGCTCGCCCATCCGGTAGATCTTCAGCCGCCGCTCGCCGGGCCCGGCGCCGGCGGGCTCGTACAGGTCGATCGAGGTGTCGGCGGCCTCGTCGAGCGCGTCGAGGCGGCGCAGGTCGGCGACGGCGGTGCGGGCCGGGAAGTCGGCCTTGTAGCCCTCGGGGAACGCCTCGCCGAACGCGCGGCCGAGCGTTCCGGAACGTTCCTCCCCGCACTGGTCGACGATCGCGTCGGCGAGGTCGTCCTCCCAGGAGCGGGTCGCGTCGGCGAGGCGCTCCTCCAGCGCCGCGACGTCGACGTCCGGCAGCGGGCGGCCGCGCTCGCCGCGGACCACGACGTGCAGCCGGGCCAGGTTCGACTCGGTCACGTTCGCGCTGTAGTCGACGCTGACGCCCTCGAACGCCTCCTTGAGGAGGTCCTGGATGCGCAGCCGGACCTTGGTGGTGTAGCGGTCGCGCGGCAGGTAGACCATGCAGGACATGAAGCGTCCGTACAGGTCCTTGCGGAGGAACAGCTTGAGCTGGCGGCGCTCGCGCAGCCGCAGCACGCCGAGGGAGATCTTCAGCAGGTCGTCCACCGAGATTTGGAACAGCTCGTCGCGCGGGTAACTCTCCAGGATCTCGATGAGGTCCTGGCCGTCGTAGCTGTCGGGGGTGAACCCGGCCCGCTCCAGCACCTCGTCGAGCTTGGGCCGCAGGACGGGCACGTGCGCGATCGACTCGCTGTAGGCGACGTGCGTGAACAGGCCGAGGAACCGGCGCTCCCCGATCACCTCGCCCGCCGCGTCGAACTTCTTCACCCCGATGTAGTCCAGGTACAGGGGGCGGTGGACGGTGGAGCGCGAGTTCGCCTTGGTGAGGACGAGCAGGCGCTTCTCCTTCGCCTTCTCGCGGACCTCCGGCGGCAGCGCGGCGAAGCCGGCGGACTCGCGCTTGTCCATGCGCAGCACGCCGAGGCCCGAGCCGGGCTCGGGGCGCAGCGCCGTGCCGTCCTCGGTGAGCGTGTAGTCGCGGTAGCCGAGGAACGTGAAGTGCCCGTCGGCCAGCCAGTCGAGCAGCTCGACGCCCTCCCCGATCTCCTTGTCGGACAGCGGCGGCGGGACCTCCTGGATCGCGGTCGCGATCTCGTGGGCGCGGGCGCGCATCTTGGGCTCGTCCTCGACGGCGACGCGCACGTCCTGCAGGACGCGGATCAGGTCCTTCTCCAGCACGTCCAGGACGGCCTGGTCGGTGGTGCGGTCGACCTCGAAGTGCATCCACGACTCGTCGACGTCGGCGTCGCTGTCGTGCTTGCCGCGGAACGCCCGGAGATGGCCCGCGACGTCCCGGTCGACGCCGAGCAGCGGGTGGACGATCATCTGGGTCGCGAACTGGTGCCGGCTCAGCTCCATCGTCACCGAGTCGACCAGGAACGGCATGTCGTCGGTGACGACCTGGACGACGGTGCGGCCGGGGTTCCAGCCGTCCTCCTCCAGCGTCGGCGTGAAGACGCGCACCTTCGCGCGTCCCTGCGGCCGCTCCTCGCCGAGCGCGCGGTGCGCCATCGCGGCCCCGCAGACGGCGGCCGGGTCGCGCTCCACCAGGTCCTCGCGCGCGACCTGCCGGTAGTAGAGGCGGAGGTAGGCGAGGGCCTCCTCCACGTCCCCGCGCGCGTCCGGACGCCGCGCGCACGCCTCGGCGGCCCGCCGGAGCAGGTCGTCCTTCGCTTGATCGAGCATGCCGCTCATCGACAATCTCCCCTTGAGACCCATCGCCACCTCGTTGTGGCGCCGCTCACTGCACGAGCGTAACCAGGAATCGCCGCAAAGCCGACCTGGTCCCGTGCATGGCCGACGTGGCCTATCCCACCTTGCCAGGACGCCGGGGGCGGCTCCGGGTGATCTTGAAAATCGGTGGGTGCGGGTGTCAGCCCGCGCCCTGCGCGCCGGTCCCCGTGCCCGTGCCCGTTCCCGTGCCGGTGCCGTCTCCCGGGTTGGTGCCGCCGTCTCCGGGGTCGGTCGGACCGGGGTCGGTGGGCGTGCTCGGGTCCGTGGGCGTGCTCGGAGCGGTCGGCGTGCTCGGGCCGGTCGGCGTCTCGGTCGGCGAGCCGGTCGGGGTCGGGGACCCCGTCGACGAGGGACTGCCGGTGGGCGTCGGGCTGCCGGTGGGCGTCGGGTCGTAGGACGTCGGCGGCTCCTCCTGCACGGGCCGGCGGGTCGTCGGCGGCGCGGTGGTGGGCACGACGTCGGTCGAGGCGGGCGGCGCGCTCGGGTCGCTGACCTTGCGGCCCGCCTTGCCGCTGTCGCCGGAGCCGAGCAGCAGGACGGAGGAGATCACGATGAACGCGACCACCAGGGCGGCCGCCCCGGCGAGCACGGCGGAGCGTCCCGAACCGGCGAGCGAGCGCCGCAGACCGCCGCCCTTCCCGCCGGCGCCGGGCATGGTGTCGTCGGCGCCCCATGCGGCGGGCGGGCCGGCCCCGTAGGCGTCCGGGACGTCCCCGGCGGCCTCCGCCGGGGCCGCGAAGGCGGCGTCGTCGTCGAAGACCGGGCTCTCGGCGCGGCCGGGGTCGTCGGCGAACGCGGCGGCGGGCTCGAACGCCTCGTCGTCCTCGCCGGCCTCGGCCGCGAGGACGGACCCGGCGGCCAGCATCGCGGTCTCGTCGGTGTCGCCGGACGGGCGGGCGGCCGGGCGCGCCGCGGCCTCCTCGTGCCCGAGCAGCCGCATCAGCACCTGCCGGGCGCCCGGGCGGCGGGAGGGGTCCTTGTCCAGGCAGTCGAGCACCAGGTCGCGCAGCGGCCCGTCGAGGCCGCCGAGCTCCGGCTCCTCGTGCAGGATCCGGTTGATCACGGCGGGGATGGTGTCCTGCCCGAAGGGCGGCTCCCCGGTCGCGGCGTACGCCAGCGTCGCCGCCCAGCAGAACACGTCCGCGGGCGTCCCGACCTCGTCGCCGCTGATCTGCTCGGGCGCCATGTAGGACGGGGTGCCGATCACCCGGCTGGTGAGGGTGGTGCCGCCGCTGAGCGCGCGGGCGACGCCGAAGTCGATGACGCGCGGGCCGTCGGGGCCGATCAGCACGTTGTGCGGCTTGAAGTCGCGGTGCACGATGTCGGCCTGGTGGATGGCGGCGAGGGCCGTGGCGGTGCCGACGGCGAGCCGGTCAAGCGCGGCGCCGGCGAGCGGGCCGTGCTCCAGCACCTGCTGGTTCAGCGACGGGCCCGGCACGTACTCGCTGACGATGTAGGGGCGGTCGCCGGTCGCGTCGGCGTCGATCACCTGCGCCGTGCAGAACGGCGCCACCTGCTTGGCGACCTCCAGCTCCCGCAGGAAGCGGGCGAGCGCCTTGTCGTCGGACGTCAGCTCGGCGTGCAGCAGCTTGATCGCGACCTGCCGGCCGTCCTCGGCCACGCCGAGGAACACCGTGCCCTGGCCGCCCTCGCCCACCCGGCCGATCAGGGCGTAGGTTCCCAGCCGGTCCGGGTCTCCGGACCGCAGCGCCCCAACCTCCATGAGTGGAACCGTCCCTCTCCTTGATCGGCGAATCGAGCGGGCCCGACCCGAGTTCACCCCTCCGACTGTGTGACGCGCGAGACCGGAGTCGAGTTCACCCGATCCCGCGACCATTCGGAGCGATACGGACGATCATCTCCGCGGGCCGGCTTTGGGTCGTAGACCACCCTAATGGCGTTACTTCCCCCAGCGTTGGGGGCGCGCCCACTGTCACTACGGAAGCGGCGTCGCCGGTGAACGGTGTCGCCGGAGAACAGTGTCACCGGCGGGGCGGGGGCGTACAAGCGGAACGCTGCCACACGCGGGAGACTGAGCCCATGGCGACACTCGACGGCCGCCGCGTTCGCACGCGCGCCGAACTCATGGACGAGCACGGGCTCGGCCGCAGCACCCTGGAGAAGTGGTACCGCGAGCGCGCCTCCAACGGCCACCCCGAGCCGGTGGGGACGGTCGGCTCCCAGCTCGCGTGGGACGCCGCCGAGTGGGACCGCTGGTACGCGGCGCGCCGGTCCCGGGACGTCCCGCCCGGCCTCGCCACCCGCGACGAGCTGGCGGAGCGCCACGGGCTCAGCCGCCACCGCCTCAAGCAGCTCTGGGCGGACCGCGCGTCCAACGGCCACCCCGACGTCGCGCACCGCGCCGGCAAGGCCCTGTACTGGGACGAGGCCGCCTGGACGGCCTGGTACCGCGCCTTGGAGCAGCGCCCCGCCGAGGAAGGGCCGGACGACCTGGTCACCCTGGCGGAGGCCGCACGCATCCTCGGCCTGGCGCAGACGAGCGTCACCGTCTACGCCAGGCGCCCGCCCGCGGGCTGGCCGGAGCCCGCCAGGGTGGAGCCGCTGGCAGGGGGACGCGTGCGGCGCCTGTACCGCCGCCGCGACGTCCTCGCCTACGCGGCCGCTAAGGGGTGAAGTGGGTGAGCACCTCGGGGTTGGCCATGGAGTCGCGGTTGGCGGCCCTGTCGACCGGGGTGCCCTGGAGGATCTTGCGGACGGGGACCTCCAGCTTCTTGCCGGACAGCGTGCGCGGGATGCCGGGCACGGCGGTGATCTCGTCCGGGACGTGCCGGGGCGACAGCGCCGACCGGATCCGCCTGCGAAGGTCCGCCGCCAGCTCATCGGTGAGCGCCGCGCCCTCCGCGAGCTGGACGTACAGGAGCAGCCGGCCCTCCTGGCCCAGCCGGCCGGTGTCGATGACGAGGCTGTCGGTGATCTCGTCGAACGCCTCGACGACGCGGTAGAAGTCGGCGGTGCCCATGCGGACGCCGCCGCGGTTGAGGGTGGAGTCGGACCGCCCGTAGATCACGCAGCCGCCGTCCGGCAGGACCTTGATCCAGTCGCCGTGCCGCCACACGCCCGGGTACATGTCGAAGTAGGAGTCGCGGTAGCGCTCGCCGCCCTCGTCGTTCCAGAAGAAGACTGGCATGGACGGCATGGGCTCGGTGATGACCAGCTCCCCCACCTCGTCGATCACCGGCTTGCCGTCCTCGCCGAACGCCTCCACCTTGGCGCCGAGGCCGCGGCACTGGATGACGCCCGCGCGCAGCGGCAGGAGCGGCGACGGGCCGACGAAGCCGGTGCACAGGTCGGTTCCGCCGGAGAACGAGCCGAGCAGCAGGTCGCGGCCGACCGCCTCGTACACCCAGGCGAAGCCCTCGGGCGGGAGCGGCGAGCCGGTGGAGCCGATGCCGCGCAGGGCGGACAGGTCGAGTTCCTCGCCGGGGCGGCGCCCCTCCTTCGCCGAGGCGGAGATGTAGGGGGCGCCGACCCCCATGTAGGTGACGCCGTTCTCGGCGGCGAGCGTCCACAGGTCGAGGGGCGCCCCGTCGTACATGACGACGGTGGACCCCACCAGCAGGCCGCCGATGAGGTAGTTCCACATCATCCAGCCGGTGGTGGTGTACCAGAAGAACACGTCCTCGGGACCGAGGTCCTGGTGGAAGGACAGCGCCTTGAGGTGCTCCAGGACCACGCCGCCGTGGCCGTGGACGATCGGCTTCGGCAGCCCGGTCGTGCCGGACGAGTACACGACCCACAGCGGATGGTCGAACGGGACGGCCTCGAACTCCAGGGTCTCGTGGCCCTGGCGGGGCAGTTCGGCGTAGTGCATGCCGACGCGCAGCCCCTCCGGCGTCGCGGCCGGGTCCAGATACGGGACGAGCACGGTGGCGGCGAGGGTCGGCAGCGCGGCCTCGATCTCCTCGACGACCTCGCGGCGGTCGAACCGCTTGCCGTTGTAGGCGTAGCCGTCCACGGCGATCAGGACCTTCGGCTCGATCTGCGCGAACCGGTCGATCACCGAGGAGGACCCGAAGTCGGGAGAGCACGACGACCACACCGCCCCCAGCGACGCCGTGGCCAGGAAGCAGATCAGCGCCTCGGGGATGTTCGGGATGTAGGCGGCGACCCGGTCGCCCTTGCCCACGCCCAGTCCGGCCAGGCCCGCGCGCACCTGCGCGACGTGCAGGCCCAGCTCACGGTACGACAGCAGCCGGTGCCCGCCCGCCTCCGACCGGAAGACGACCGCCGTCTCGTCGGGCGACTCCTGAACCCGGCGCAGCGCGTTGGCCGCGTAGTTGAGGGTCGCGCCCGGGAACCACTTCAGCCCGTCGACCGGCATGGGCCCGCCCGTCCGGACGGGCCCGTCGCCGCGCTCGCCGACGACGTCGAAATACGACCAGATCGCGTCCCAGAACGCGTCGACCTCCGTGACCGACCACTGCCAGAGCTCGTCGTAGGACTCCTTGAGGACGCCCCGGTCCCCCAGCCAGTGGGCGAACCGCGTCACCCGCGCGTTCGCGACCACCTCCTCCGACGGCTCCCACAGCGCCGAACCCTCGGATACCTCCCGGGCCATCTCTCTCCCTCCCCGCCGCGCCACGCTGCGCGACCATCCCAATATCGGGCCCGCCCGGCACACCGCGCAACCTGCCCGCCACGCACGCCGCCAAGCCCCGAAACCCGTCCTATCGCAGGTCAAAACGCGGGCCCGGGCAACCCCGCGCCCCCACACAGACCCGGGGGCGGACATCCCCCGTCCCCACACATCGCACGAACGGGCAGCTCATGGAGCGCACACCCGTAGGGGCTGCGGTGTGTCGGCCACCGCACCGGGACGCGCCCTCCCGGGGGGATCAGCCCCGCTGGAGCTGGCAACTCTGGCCGCTGACCCTGAGCGGCCCCTCGGCCCAGCCGGTCTGGCAGCGGTAGGTGCTGTCGTCGCGGCGGTCGATGACGGTGAAGTCCGAGAGCGGCCCCCACCGGCCGGGGTCGCAGGTCCGGCCGAAGACCTGGGGGTACCGCGACTCCACCTGCTCGCACACGAACATCTCTCCGGCGCGTTCCGCCGCGGCCCGGGCGGGATCGGCAGGGGGCGTGGTGAGCAGGAGCGCGGCGGCGCCGAGAGCGGCGGCGAGGACGGTGGACAGGGCGACGGCACGACACGGCACGGCGATCACTCCTTGAGGTCAAGCGATTACCAGAAGTTACCGAGCGCGTGCGGGCGGCGCCGCCTTTCCGAGGTGACAACCTTGTCTCACCTTGCCGGCCTTCTCACCATGCCGGCCTTCTCACATGCGGGCCCTTACATACGGGTCAGGTCGGCGACCGCGCTCACCACCGCGTCCGTGTCGGCGAGCGTGGCCAGGACCCGGTCCGCGCCGGCGGCGCGGAGCTCGGCCTCGGTGGCGCTCCCGGTGGCGACGGCGAGGATCGGCGAGCCGGCGATGTGCGCGGCCTGGACGTCGCGGGGCGAGTCGGCGACGTAGACGGTCGCGGACTCGGGATAGCGGGCGCCGTGGCGCTCGCCGGCGCGGGCGCGGGCGACCTCCAGGAGGGCGGCCTTGCTGTAGACGCCGTTCTCGTAACCGCCGGCCTCAAGGTCGAGGCGTCCGGCGAGCCCCAGCTCGGTCACCTTCAGCACCGCGTTCGGCTGGAGGGACCCCGTCAGCACCGACTGGACGACGCCGGGCACGTGCGCGAGCGCCTCCACGGCCTCCCCGGCGCCGGCCAGGACGCGGCCGTGCGCGCGCAGGTCGGCGCGGCGGCTCGCGAACGCCTCCGCCAGCGCGTCGAAGAAGGCGGGCAGGTGGTCGTCGGTGGTGACGACGTCGTTGAACGCGAGGGTCTCGAAGATGATCTCGGATTCGGTGCGGCCGGGGGTGGGCGCCAGGCGCAGCAGCGGACGCCCGATGGTCCGCTGGAACGCCTCGGCGTAGGCGTCCCGGGTGATCCGCCCGACGTCGACCAGGGTGTGGTCGATGTTCCACAGCACGAGACGGTTCAGCGTCGACATCCCGTTCCCATGACGGCTCCAGGGGGTGTGCTCCGGTGCCGTCCGGCGGACGGCGAGGCGAGCCTATCGTCAAGCCTGCCGCCCCTTCGACCGCCGCGGCGAAGGGGTCTCCGGGGGGCCGGGGGTCGCCCCCCAGAACGGTGCGGGGCCTCAGCCCATGTGCGGGTAGCGGTGGTCGGTGGGCGGGACGAAGGTCTCCTTGATGGAGCGGGCGCTCGTCCAGCGGGTGAGGTTGAAGATCGAGCCGGCCTTGTCGTTGGTGCCGGACCCCCGAGCGCCGCCGAAGGGCTGCTGGCCGACGATCGAGCCGGTCGGCTTGTCGTTGATGTAGAAGTTCCCGGCGGCGAAGCGGAGCCGCTCGGTGGCCTCGGCGATGGCGGCGCGGTCGTCGGCGATGACGGCACCGGTCAGGCCGTAGTCCGAGACGCCCTCCATCTGGGTGAGGACCCTGTCGTAGTCGGTGTCGTCGTAGACGTGGACGCCGAGGATCGGGCCGAAGTACTCGGTGGTGAAGATCTCGTCGGTCGGGTCGGACGACTCCAGGACCGTCGGACGGACGAAGTAGCCGCGCGAGTCGTCCAGCTCGCCGCCGGCGAGGATCTGCATGGTGTCGATCCCGCGGGCGCGCTCGATGGCGCGGCGGTGCTTGGCGAAGGCCCGGTCGTCGATCACGGCGCCCATGAAGGCCGACAGGTCGTCGGCGACGTCGCCCATGGTGAGGGCCTCGACCTCGGCGCAGAAGTCGTCGCGCATGCCCGTCCAGACGGAGCGCGGGATGTAGGCGCGGGACGCGGCGGAGCACTTCTGGCCCTGGTACTCGAAGGCGCCGCGGACGAGCGCCGTCTTGAGGACGGCCGGGTCCGCGGACGGGTGGGCGACCACGAAGTCCTTGCCGCCGGTCTCGCCGACGATGCGCGGGTAGCCGCGGTAGCCGGAGATGTTCTCGCCGATCGTCCGCCAGAGCCCCTGGAACGTGGCGGCCGAGCCGGTGAAGTGCAGGCCGGCGAGTTCGGGGTGGCGCAGCGCCACGGCGGAGACGGCGCGCCCGTTGCCGGTGACCATGTTGATCACGCCGGGCGGGAGGCCGGCGGCCTCCAGCAGGCGCATCGTGTGGTGGGCGGCGAGCTGCTGCGTCGGGGACGGCTTCCACACCACGACGTTGCCCATCAGCGCGGGCGAGGTCGGCAGGTTCCCGGCGATCGCGGTGAAGTTGAACGGCGTGATGGCGAGGACGAAGCCCTCCAGCGGCCGGTACTCCAGCCTGTTCCACACGCCGGGCGGCGACAGCGGCTGCTGCTCGTGGATCTGCCGGGCGTACCGGACGTTGTACCGCCAGAAGTCGATCAGCTCGCAGGCGGCGTCGATCTCGGCCTGCTGCACCGACTTGGACTGGCCGAGGATCGTGGCGGCGTTCACCGTCGCCCGCCACGGCCCGGCCAGCAGCTCGGCGGCGCGCAGGAAGATCGCGGCGCGGTCGTCGAAGGACATGGCCCGCCAGGCGGGCGCCGCCTCCCGCGCCGCGGCGATCGCCTCGGTCACGTCCGCCTCGGTCGCCTCGCCCAGCCGGCCGAGCACGTGCCCGTGGTCGTGCGGCTCCACGACGTCGACGGGCGTGCCCGCGCCCATGCGCCGCTCGCCCCCGATCGCCATGGTCAGCTCGGTCTGGGCGCCGCCCAGCTCCTTGATCCTGGCTTCCAGCGCGGCCCGCTCGGCGCTTCCCGGCGCGTACGTCCTGACCGGTTCGTTCATCGGAACCGGCACGGTGGTGACGGCGTCCATGACGTCCCCCTGCGATCCGGCGGCATTGTCGACGTGCCGAGGGACCTACCCCGCGCCCGGGCCGCTAGTCGAGGAGGTCGCCGAGTTCCTGGGTGGCGTACCAGAGCAGCTCGTGGCCCTCGGCGCCGTCCACGGTGAAGCGGGCGTCCTCGTCTCCGGCGTCGGCGGCCGCGAGGGCCTCCGCGGCGGCGGCGATGTCGGGGACCGCGCCGGGGTCGTCGACGTGACCGGAGGCGATCAGCTTCCAGGGGACGGGGGCGGCGAGCTCGACGCGGGCGCGGTCGCCGTTGCCGAGGGCCGCGTCGCCGCGCGGCCAGGCGACCTGGCCGTCGGGGACCTCGGCGGCCAGCACGACCCGGCGGCGCGGGACGGACGGGTCGGCGGCGAGCAGGCGCAGGGAGGCGCGGGCGGCGGCGGACATCGCCGCGTACTCCAGCTCCTCCTCGTCGCCGCCCGCGTACCACTCGCGCAGCGCGGGCGTGACCGCGTGGGCGGCGAGCGGCGCGGGACCGATCTCGCGCGCGGCGTGGACGCCGGCGAGCAGCGTGAGCGTGGACGGCAGGTAGACGCGCATGACGGTCAGCAAGTCTGCCAGACGGTCAGGGCAGCAGGTCCATTCCGCGCAGTTCGGCGATGGTGGTGTCGGGGGCGGTGTGCAGGATGCCGCGGATTCCGAGGGCCTGCGCGGCGCGGACGTTGTGCTCGATGTCGTCGATGAAGACGCACTCGGCGGCGGCCAGGCCGAGCAGGTCCAGGGCGTGCCGGAAGATCCGCTCGTCGGGCTTGCGCATCCCGACCTCGCAGGAGATGACGATCGCGTCGAAGATCTCGGCGAACAGGTCGCGGGGGTACTCGTTGCCCCAGGAGTTCGACAGCAGGGCGGTGCGGGCGCCCGCGGCGCGGACCGCGCGCAGCGCCTCGTACATCGGCTCGACCGGCGCGAACGCGCCGAACATCCGGGCGATGAGCCCGGCGGCCTCCACAGGGGCGCCGTCGACGGTGAGCAGCTCGGCCGCGAGGAGCCGCTCGAACTCGGCGGTCGGCAGGGTGCCGTCCTCCAGGCCGTGGATGGGGTTCGTCCCGGCTCCGTCGTAGGCCTGCTTCACCCAGGCGCGCATGACGGTCTTGTAGCGCTCGACGTCGATGCGGTCGGCGGTGAGCCAAACCTCGACGGCTTCGGCCAGGGGGGAGGTGAGGACGCCGCCCCAGTCGGTGATCACAGCTTTGACGCTCACGCGCCGATGGTAGGCGATCCCCGGCGAAACAACCGAATCCCGTTCTGTCAGAATGCGGGCCATGGACTTCGAACTCAGCCCGAAGGCACGCGACTACCGGGACCGGCTCCAGGAGTTCATGGACGCGCGCGTCTACCCGGCCGAGCCCGTCTACGCCGCCTGGCGGGCGGAGAACGACCCGCACGCGCTGCCCCCGGTCGTCGAGGAGCTGAAGGCCGAGGCGCGCGAGCGGGGCCTGTGGAACCTCTTCCTGCCGGACGTGTCCGGGCTGTCCAACCTGGAGTACGCGACGCTCGCCGAGCTGACCGGACGCTCGCCCGACCTCGCCCCGGAGGCGGTCAACTGCGCGGCGCCCGACACCGGGAACATGGAAGTCCTGCACATGTTCGGCACGGACGAGCAGAAGGAGCGCTGGCTCCGTCCCCTGCTGGACGGCGAGATCCGCAGCGCGTTCGCGATGACCGAGCCCGATGTCGCCTCCTCCGACGCCACCAACATCACCACCTCGATCGTCCGGGACGGCGACGAGTACGTGGTCAACGGCCGCAAGTGGTTCATCACCGGCGCCGCCGACGAACGCTGCAAGATCTTCATCGTGATGGGCAGGACGGACCCCGGCGCGCCGCCGCACCGGCAGCAGTCGCAGGTGCTCGTGCCCCGCGACGCCCCGGGGGTGACGGTCGTGCGGCACCTGCCCGTGTTCGGCTACCAGGACCAGCACGGGCATTCGGAGATCCTCTTCGAGGACGTCCGGGTGCCCGCGTCGAACCTGGTCGCGGGCGAGGGCGACGGATTCATGATCGCCCAGGCGCGGCTCGGGCCCGGCCGCATCCACCACTGCATGCGGGCCCTCGGCATGGCGGAGCGGGCGCTGGAGCTGATGTGCCGGCGCGCGCTGTCCCGCGAGGCGTTCGGCGGGCCGCTGGCCCGGCAGGGCGTGGTCCGCGAGCAGATCGCCGAGTCGCGGATGGCGATCGAGCAGGCCCGGCTGCTGACCCTCAAGACCGCCTGGCTGATCGACCGGCACGGCGCCAAGGGCGCCCGGACGGAGATCGCCGCGATCAAGGTGGTCGTGCCGCGCATCGTCCACGAGGTGCTCGACCGCGCGATCCAGGTGCACGGCGCCGCAGGCGTCTCCGACGACACCCCTCTGGCGGCGATGTACTCCTGGGTCCGCGCGATGCGCATCTTCGACGGCCCCGACGAGGTCCACGTCCGCACCGTGGCCCGCCAGGAACTCCGCCGCCACGAAAGCTGACCCCGGCCGCCGCAGCACCCGCCGCAACGGGCGCTGCAAGCGGCACCCTCACCTCACCTCCGCCCGCCGCCCCGACAACATCGGCCACCCCCGCAACCCCGCGACGACCTGGGGCCCGCGATCGCGTCCGAAGGCAGGTTCGAGCGAAGCGAGAACCTGATCGCGCAGCGAGCCGTCAAGGCGAGACGGAGCGATGCAGCGATCGCCCGCAGTGCCCGACGATGGAGGGCCCTCCGGGCCCGAAGGAGGAGGGCACTGCCATGAACACCGCTAGGCGGATCTGAGGCGTTGCAGCGCCTCGCGGACGCCGCCGTCGGTTTCCTCCAGGACCATCGTGGCGCGTGCCGCGGGGACCTCGCCGAGGAGCGAGACCAGGGCGACGCGGGTGTTGCCGCCCGCCTCGGCCAGCGCGTTCTCACAGGTGCGGGCGTCCATCCCGGTCGCCTCGGTGAGGATGCGCACCAGCCGGGCGCGCAGCTTGGAGTTCAGCGCGTTCACGCTGACCATCAGGTTGGAGTAGGTGCGCCCCATCCTGATCATCAGGGTGGTGGAGAAGGAGTTGAGCACCAGCTTGGTCGCGGTGCCCGCCTTCATCCGGGTGGAACCGCTGATCACCTCGGGCCCGGTGGCGAGCCCGATGTGCACCTCCACCTCGTCCCCGTACGGCGTGTGCGGGTTGCAGCTGATCAGCGCCGTGCGCGCCCCGACCGCGGCGGCGGCGCGCAGCGCCCCCACCACGTACGGGGTGCGGCCGCTCGCCGCGACGCCGACGGCGACGTCGCCCGGCCGGACGTCGCGGGCGTCCCGGCGGCCGAGCTCGACGTCGTCCTCCACGCCGGAGACGGCCTGCGACAGCGCGCCGGGGCCGCCGGCGTTGTGGGCCACGACCCGGCCCCAGATGCCGAAGGTGGGGGGCAGCTCGGCGGCGTCGAGGACCGCGAGCCGGCCGGACGTGCCGGCGCCGAAGTAGTGCACGCGGCCGCCCGCGCGCAGGGACTCCACGGCGAGGTCGACCAGCCGGGCGACCTCGGGCAGCACGGAGCCGACGACCCTCGGCACGGTCGCGTCCTCAGAGTTGATCAGGCGTAGCACCTCCATGGTCGGCAGCGTGTCGACGTCGAGGGTCCGCGGGTTCCGTCCCTCCGTGGGGAGCTCGCAATCGATCACCGACGCCTCCGGTCGGGTCGCACGGTCCGTCCGCGGACCGCCTCGTACGTGGCTTCGAGGGCCTTGCGGGTAGACCCGTAGGTGCGCTGCGCTACTCCGACGAAGAGGCAGTCCACCACCGTGAGCTGCGCCAGCCGGCTGGCGGTGGCGCCCGAGCGGAACGTCGTCTCCCGGGCGGCGGTCGTCAGGATCATGTCCGCGACCTCCGCTATGGGGGACTTCGGGAAGTTGGTGAGCCCCACGGTCCGGGCGCCCCGGGTCTTGGCGACCTCCAGCGCGTCGATGGTCTCCACGGTCGCCCCGGTGTGCGAGATGCCGATCGCCACGTCGCCGGGGCTCAGGACGGCGGCGCTGGTCAGCATGATGTGGGCGTCCGCCCAGGCGGAGCAGACCCGGCCGATGCGGTGCAGCTTCTGCTGGAAGTCGGCGGCGACGAACGCGCTCGCGCCGACGCCGTAGACGTCGACCCGGTTCGCGTTGACGACCGCGTCGACGACCTGCTCCAGCATCTTGATGTCGAGCTGGGACGCGGTCTCCTCGACGGCCCGCGCGTCGGCGAAGGTGACCTTCTCGACGATCTGCTCCAGCGAGTCGTCGGGACTGATGTCGCTGCCGATGACCCGGCCGCCGGTGGCGCTCTGGGCCCGTCCCGCCTCGGTGGCGAGGGTCAGCCGCAGCTCTGGGTAACCATGGAACCCGATCGCCCGGCAGAACCTGATGACCGTGGTCTCGGAGGTGCCGCAGTTCTGGGCGAGCTCGGTGATGGTCGAGTTGGCGACCCCTTCGGGGTCGTCGATGACGCGTTGAGCGACTCTTCGCTCGGCGGGGGGCAGCGAGGGCAGCAGCGAACGGACCCGCACCACCGTGCTCAGCGGCGTGGCGTCCCTGTCCTTGCCCGCCGCGTCGCCCCGTGGCGCCGCGGGCTCCCCCGTGATCCCCCGCTCGGGGCCCCGGTCGGGGCCGATGGGTTTCCTCATGGAGGAAATTTTCTTACGCGCTGGATGTCACGTCAACGTTAGGAAAGGCTACGGTCGCCATGTGTTGACCCATTTGGCCGGTCCTTACGTGGTCGGTATCGACGCGGGTGGCACGAAGACCCGCTGCGTCGTGCTGACGCTCGGGGGAGCCCTGGCCGGTTCCGGCACCGGCCCAGGGGCCAACCCCAACTCTGGAGGCGACACCGCCGGGGCGCTGACCACCGCCCTGCGGGAGGCGCTCGGGGACCTAGACCGCACCCACATCCTCACCGGCGTGTTCGGCATCGCCGGCGCCGGCTCGGCCGGCCGTCCCGCCGCGGTCGCGGCGGCCCGGCGGGCCTGGCAGTCCGTCGGGCTGCGCGGCTCGCCCGCGGTGGTGACCGACATCGCGGTGGCGTTCGCCGCGGGGACCAGCGAGCCCAAGGGCATCGTGGTGTTCTCCGGCACGGGCGCCGGCGCGGCGGTCATCAACGACGGCGCGATCGTGCAGCGCGCGGACGGCTACGGCTGGCTCGTCGGTGACGAGGGTTCGGCGGTGTGGCTCGGGAAGGAGGCCGTCCGGGCCGCGCTCGCCGCCTACGACGGCCGCGGCTCCCCGACGCTGCTCACCGACTCGGTCCCCCGGGCGCTGCTCGGCCCCACCGTGGTGGCGCAGATCGACTCGGAACGGCGAAGACCCCGCCACCCAAGGGCGCTGGCCATGGCCGGCGCCCCTTCGCCGTCACCGGGCTCTCCCGCGCTGCCGCACCCCGCCGCGCTGTCCGCCGGCGGGGGCTCCCCCGGCGGGCGCGCCACCGCCGTACTCGCTCCCGAGTCCGCCTACCCGCCGTCCGCCCGCCCCGCCTGCGGCGGCGGGCCGCCGGGCCCGCACGGGCCGCCGTGCCATCCCGAGTCTCCCGGCACCCCGCCCAATCCCCGCCTCGCCCAGGCGATCATCAAGGAGGTGTACGGCCGCCCGCCCGCGGCCCTGGGCCGCCTCGGCCCGGTGGTCGCCGCCGCCGCGGCCGCGGGCGATCCCGTGGCCAGGCGCATCACCGACGAGGCCGCGCAGTGGCTGCTGGCCGACGTCGACGCGGTGCGCCCGGCCCTGTCCGACCCCTGCGCACCGGTCGTCATGCACGGCTCGGTGCTCCGCGAAGGCCCCATCGTGGGAGCGCGCGGAGACCACCAGCCGCGACGCCGCCGGGCACCTGACCCTCGACGGCGCCCCGGCGCACGCCCTTCCGGACGGCGCCCTCGC